>CAJJZM010000169.1:0-1568 GCA_905197595.1 uncultured Collinsella sp. | reverse complement strand
GAGGTGCCCCAGGTCGCCGCGAAAGAGGAGCGACGCGTACTTCTTGTACGCGAGCGACGGTTTGAACGGCGAGATGGGGTGCCTGGAACCCGCGCAGCGTCGAGCCATTACGCGGTTTGGTAAAACCGCGTAACTAAGTTACTCGTTGTCGCCTGCGGTCATTTGGGTTGCGGAGAGTGCGCCGTCGGCTGCCGTTGCGGCAGCGGCGTCGGGCCAGACCCAGTCGGTAAAGGCCGGGTGATCGAAGCCCTCGTCGCACGCGAACTCAAATGCCTCGGTGCGGAAAGCCTCCCACTCATCAATCTGCTCGGCAAACTTATCGGCGTCGACCATACGCAGCACGTCGGCGGCCAGGGCCCAGCGGTCCATGTTGTTCAGGCGCAGCATGTCGAACGGCGTGGTCGTGGAGCCCTTCTCCTCGTAGCCGTGGACGCGGAAGACGTCGTGGCCGGGGCGGTTCCAGATCAGGCGGCGAATCGTGCCGGCATAGGCGTGGAAGGCAAAGAGCACGGGCTTCTCACCGCAGCCGAACAGCTCAGCCCAGCGCTCATCGCTGATGGCCTGGTCGTTCTCGCAGACGTTCTGAATCTTGAGCAGATCGACCACGTTAACGAACCACACCTTAATGCCTAGCTCGCGCAGCATATCGGTTGCGGCCAGAGCCTCGAGCGTCGGCACGTCACCGCAGGTCGCAACCACGACGTCAGCCTCGGCGAGCGAGTCGGCAGTCGATGCCCACTCCCAAGCCGCGACACCCTCGGCGAGCTCGGCGCAGGCCTCGTCAACCGTCTGGAAAGTCGGAGCAGGCTGCTTGCCGCAGAAAATGGAGTTGACGCAGTCGGTGGACTGATAGACGCGCTCGGCCACAGCGAGGGCCATGTTGGCGTCGGCCGGATAGTAAGCATTCACGATATGCGTGTCGTTGGCCTTGTTGAGCAGCAGGTCGATAAAGCCGGGGTCCTGGTGCGAGAAGCCGTTGTGGTCCTGACGCCAAACATGGCTCGACAGCAAAATGTTGAGTCCGCTGATGGGAGCACGCCACGGAATCTCGCGCTTGGTGGCCTCGAGCCACTTGCAGTGCTGGTTGACCATGGAATCGACCACGTGCACAAAGCTCTCGTAGGAGCTCCACACGCCGGAGCGTCCGGTGAGCACGTAGGCCTCGAGGAAGCCTTCGCACTGGTGCTCGGACAGCTGCTCGACGACCTTACCGGAGCCGGCCAGCAGCTCGTCGTTGGCCTCGTCCTCGTAGAAGCCGGCATCCCACTGCTTCTTGGTCACCTTGTAGGCGGCCTGCAGGCGGTTGGACGCGGTCTCGTCGGGGCCAAAGATGCGGAAATCCTCCATGTTCTTGGCCAGAACGTCGGCAGTGTACTCACCAAAGACGCGAGCGGCCTCGGTGGAGCCCCAGCCATGGCCCTTCTCGGCGACGGGGATCTCGTGGGCGTGAATATCGGGGAGCTCGAGCTCGCGGCGCACCTTGCCGCCGTTCGCGTTGGGATTGGCGCCGATACGCAGCTCGCCGGTCGGCATAAAGGCCGTCACCTCGGGGCGCACCTGGCACTCGG
>CAJJZM010000168.1:0-1601 GCA_905197595.1 uncultured Collinsella sp. | reverse complement strand
ACCGTCAAGAGCCTGTACGGTCGCTTTATCACCAATTACCTCGTTCGCGCACTTATAGGCGCACTCGTGGTTTTGGTCGCCTATGCCCTCCTCGACGCCTGGGACTACGCCGGCCTTTCCACGTGGCTTTCGGGCGCTGGATTTGCAGGCAACACCACCCTGGCGGACGCAGTCATCAAGTTGGTCGTCACAGCGCTTACCCTGGGCGCGGGTTTCCAAGGCGGCGAGGTCACGCCCCTGTTTGGCATCGGTGCGGCACTCGGTGGCTGGATCGGTTGCCTTACCGGGCTCGACCCCAGTTTTCTGGCGGCTCTCGGCATGCTAGGCGTGTTCTGCGCCGGCCTCAACGTGCCCATCACCACCTGCATGATGGCCATCGATCTGTTCCACGGCACAGCCGCCGGGTTCTTTGTCATCGTGGCCTTTATCAGCTACCTAGCCGGCGGACACCGCGGCGTGTACCCCGCCCAGCGCATCATCTCACCCAAGCGCCGTTCGCTTATTGTGGACGAGGGCGGAACGGTAGCGGATGCTATCGAGCGCCACAACGACCTGATAGAGTAGACGTTAGTATTCGCTGTGCAGCCACAATCGGGGGTAATTCGACCTGAGCGCGACCGCACTGTCATGTCACACGCCGGGAGTCGCCCCATGCACGCAACTGATTTTGGTCGCACGCTCATCATCGCCAACCCCGCCGCCCAGTCGGGTGCGGCGCGCGAGGTCGCTGAGCGCCTGCAGCGCTTTTTAGACATGACCGCGCGCTCATCCCAGTTTGACTTGGTACTTACCGAGCGCATGGGGCATGCCAAGGAACTTGCCGCACAGGCCCAGGGCTACCGCACCGTTATCGCCCTTGGCGGCGATGGCGTGATCCACGAGGTCGTCAATGGACTCATGACGCAAGAAGAAGCGGTCCGGCCCGCCCTTGCCGTCCTGCCCGTGGGCTCCGGCAACGATTTTGCCCAAACGCTCGGCATCGACGATTTCTCCGGCAAGGATTTTGGCGCGCTGCTCACCTGCGAGCTGCAGCGTCAGGACATCGGACGCATTCGCTCATGGAGCCCTGCTAGCGGCAGCGGCGAGGCTACCGTCAAGTACTACGACCAGACGCTTTCGGTCGGCATCGATGCCGCCATCGGCCTTGGCACCACCGAGCTGCGCAAAAAGACCGGCTTGACGGGTGCTCCGCTCTACACCCTCTCGGGACTTGAGCAGTTTGGCCTGCGCTATCGCAACTACCCCATGACAGCCAGCTTTGACAGCGCGCCCGCTGAGCGCATGAGGACGATCATCATGGCGATTCAGTTGGGTCCCACGTATGGCTCGGGCTATCGTATCTGCCCCGATGCCGACCCCTGCGACGGCATGCTCGACGTCTGCTACGCATGCGGCCCTGTCCCTCGCGCGGTTGCCCTGCCCATGTTTCTTTCGGCCAAGGACGGCCACCATACCAAGTTGCCACCGGTTCGCATGCGCCGCTGTCGGCATGCCGAGCTCACCTTTGAGGAGCCCGACTACCCCATCCAGGCCGACGGCGAGCCCGTTGTCGCCTCGCGCATCGAGGTCGACATCCTCGCCGGCGCCCTCCTCGTCTGGCA
>CAJJZM010000167.1:0-1627 GCA_905197595.1 uncultured Collinsella sp. | reverse complement strand
AGGCTTATGGTGCCTTCCAGATGCTCGTCGACACCATGTACGAGGATTACCTGCGCACCGTCCTGCGCATCGAGATCAAGGCCGCCCCGCACGCCGTGGAGCACAAGGAGGACCCTGCGCTCGAGGGTGCGCACTTCTCCGGTCCTGCCGAGGTCGATGGTGACAACGGCGACTCGGTGCTGCGCAAGCAGGCGCAGGTGCAGGCCCGCACGGCTGTCCAGGGTGGTCCGGCTGCCGTTAACAACGGTGGCAAGGTGACGACCTACCGCAAGTCCGAGAGCGATGACCCTTATGTCAACGTGGGCCGCAACGACCTTTGCCCCTGCGGCAGCGGCAAGAAGTTCAAGTACTGCCACGGCAGGAATCGTTAATGGCCGAGGCTTTAGAGGTAACGCCCGCCGAGCTGGACGCGTTTGCGGACCGGCTCGGCGAGGTCGAGTCGTATCTTCATTTGGACGAGAAGCGCACGCGCGTGACCGAGCTCGAGACCAAAAGCGTGGCCCCCGGCTTTTGGGATGACGCCGACGCCGCTCGCGCCACCATGGAGGAGATCGCTCGCGCCAAGGAAGATATCGCTGCCGTGGATACCGCGCGCGGCGAGCTATCTGACGCCCGCGCGGCGCTGGAGCTTGCCGAGGAGATGGGCGACGACCCCGATGCCGCCGCATTGCGCGAGGAGGCTGCCGCTACGGCAGAACGCCTGGCCCGCGCTATCGACGAGCTCGAGCTTTCGAGCTGGTTTACCGGTGAGTTCGATCACGGCGACGCGATTGTGACCATCAAACCCGGACAGGGCGGCCTGGAGGCGCAGGACTGGACCTTCATGCTCTTCAAGATGTACATGAAGTACTGCCAGCGTCGCGGCTGGAAGGTCACCATTAACGACTGCCCCGCAGCCGAGGTCATCGGCATCGACCGTGCGACCTTTACTGTCGAGGGCAAGGACGCGTTTGGCATGCTGCGCGCCGAGGCCGGCGTCCACCGTCTGGTGCGCATTAGCCCCACCGACGACAAGAAGCGCCGCCAGACCACGTTTGCCGGCGTCGAGGTCATCCCCGTGCTGCCTGACGATATCGACATCGAGATCAGTCCCGACGATATCCGCGTGGACGTGTATCACGCGAGCGGCCCGGGCGGACAGGGCGTAAACACCACCGACTCCGCCGTGCGCGTGACGCATTTCCCCAGCGGCATTGTGGTTACCTGCCAAAACGAGCGCAGCCAGATTCAAAACAAGGCCGCGTGCATGCAGATCCTCAAGGCGCGCCTGTACGAGATTGAGCTCGAAAAGCGCGCCGAGGCCCTGGATGAGATTCGCGGGCCCAAGACCACAATCGGCTTTGGCAACCAGATCCGCAGCTACGTGCTCTACCCGTATCAGATGGTTAAGGACCTGCGCACGGGCGTGGAGACCAGCAACGTCGAGGCAGTTCTTGACGACGGCGACCTGGACCCGTTTGTGATTGGCTATCACCGTTGGGCTACCGGAAACGCTGACGCGGAGGCCCCGTCTGCATAAACCGCTCAGTTTATATGGAAATGGGTCAAGGCTTTCCGAGCAGGGCGGTTTTGTAGGTTGATTTTCAATCTCAACGCAACAGCCTGAACGGGTCCCGCGTTTCCGCAG
>CAJJZM010000166.1:0-1634 GCA_905197595.1 uncultured Collinsella sp. | reverse complement strand
GAGCTCACGAGCGTGATGCAGGCGGTCGGCGGCATCGACGAGCTGCTCAACCCCAAAGCCAAGGACGAGGAGACGCTCGCACTCATCCAGCACCTCACCCCCAGCCAGCGTTTCGATAAGCTGCTCGAGAACCAGCAGGTTCTGGCCGAGCCCATCGTACGCAACGGCAAAAAGGCCACCGTCGGTTATTGCCCGGACGTGTGGGGAGCCTGGGAGTAGCCTGTGTTATTTGTCGGCGCGTGGGTATAAGAGCAGGCGTTTGGCATAAGATTCAACTGTAAGCCATGTCTAACAAAGGAGGGCACATGCCCAACAATCCCGTGAAGATCATCATGCTTACCGGATACCTCGGTGCCGGCAAGACCACGCTGCTCAACCACATCCTCGCCAACGACGGCGGCATCCGCGCCGCCGTGATCGTCAACGATATCGGCGAGATCAACGTCGACGCCAGCCTCATCGCCGACGGCGGCCTTTCCGAGACCGACGACCTCATCCCGCTCACCAACGGTTGCATCTGCTGCACGCTTTCGGACGACCTGGCCAACCAGCTGCAGGGCATCGCCGATTCGGGCAAGTTCGACTACATCATCATCGAGGCCTCGGGCATTTGCGAGCCTATCCCCATCGCCTACACCATCTCGAGCTTCTGCGACGAGGCCAAGGTGGGCGGCGAGCCCAAGCTCGCGCTCGACAACATCGTGGCCGTGGTCGACTGCGCCCGCATGTACGACGAGTTCAACGGCGGTCGCGACCTGCTGGCCGAGGATATCGACGAGGACGACATCGAAAGCCTGCTCATCCAGCAGATCGAGTTTTGCTCCACGCTGATCCTCAACAAGACCGATACCGTCACGCCTGAGCAGATTGCCGAGCTCAAGGCCATCGTGCGCAGCCTGCAGAAGGATGCCGTGATCGTCGAGGCCCAAAACGGAGAGGTTCCCATGGAGGAGTTGCTCGACACCGGCCGCTTCGACTTTATGCGCGCCTACAACTCCGCCGCTTGGATCGAAGCCATGGAGCATCCCGAGGAGCACGACGACCCCGAGGTGCTCGAGTACGACATCGAGACCTTTGTGTACTCGCGCCGCAAGCCGTTTGACCTGCAGAAGTTCACCGATTTTGTTGAGCAGGAGTGGCCCGATGAGGTCATTCGCGTCAAGGGTCCGCTTTGGCAGACCGGCGATCCGGACATGTGCTACATGTTTGAGCAGGCCGGCCACCAGATGCGCCTGATGGAAAACGGCCTGTTTGTCGATTCTGCGCCCGAGGGCGAGAAGCAGAAGATTATCGACGAGAACCCCGAAATCATGCAGATTTGGGACGACGAGACGGGCGACCGCATGACGAGCCTGTGCATCATCGGCCGTCACATGGACAAGGACGCGCTCATCGCCGCCCTCGATGCCTGCCTGACCGACTGGCGCCGCGCCTAGGCTATCGAAGCGGACGTTTTCCGTCCACGTGACCGCCAAACCACCATGAAGGTGCCTGTCCCCTTCGTGGTGGTTTTTCATTCTGAGCCAAGGAGATTCATGTTCAATATCGTGCTGTACGCGCCCGAGATTCCGGCCAATACGGGCAATATCGGCCGCACCTGCGTGGTTACTGGCGCCCGCCTGCATCTGGTGGAG
>CAJJZM010000165.1:0-1774 GCA_905197595.1 uncultured Collinsella sp. | reverse complement strand
CTGCGTTTCGGCTAATAAGAACGATGGCTTTTTGCGTGTGGCGGCGGCGTCGCCGTGGATTCGCGTGGCCGACGTCGAGGGCAATGCCGAGGTTGCGCTGGCGGCTGTTCGCGAGGCTACCGAGCGCGGCGTTCGCGCGCTGGCGCTGCCCGAGCTTAACCTGACCGGCTATACCGCGGCCGACCTGTTCCATAACCGCACACTGCTGCATGCCTGCGAGGCGGCGCTTGAGTTTATCCTCGATGAAACCCGTGAGCTGCCGATCGTCTTTACCGTCGGCCTTCCCGTTGCGGTGGCCGAAAACATCTACAACTGCGCGGCCGTGTGCTGTGCGGGCGAGCTTTTGGGCCTTACGGCTAAGAAATATTTGCCCAACTACGGTGAGTTTTATGAGCGCCGCTGGTTTGCTCCGGCGCCTGCGGATCCCGTGTGGGTTGAATTTGCCGGTCAGGGTCCGGTCCCGCTGGGTTCGGGGCTTGTCTACCGTTGCTGTGACGAGGGCGCCGAGGACCTGGTGCTGGGCGTTGAGGTCTGCGAGGACCTGTGGGTGCCGGCGCCCCCTTCGACCGAGATGGCGCTTGCCGGTGCGACGGTGATTCTCAACCCGTCGGCTTCGGACGAGATTATCGGTAAGGCAGACTATCGCCGCAGCCTCATCTCCAATCAGAGTGCGCGCCTGTACTGTGCCTATGCGTATGCAGACGCGAGCGAGGGCGAGTCCACGACCGATATGGTCTTTGCGGGCGAGAACCTCGTCTACGAAAACGGCTCCAAGCTCGCCGCGACCAAGCTGCTTACCTGCGACATGGCCATCGCCGACGTTGATCTTGACCGCCTGGTTGCCGAGCGCCGTCGCTCGACGACGTGGACGCGCGCGGACGATGCGCCGGAGGCCACGGCCGTTGAGTTTTCGTTTGAGGGCGTGTTGGCCGAAGAGCCTGTCCTGCGCGATGCCTGCGATATCGACCGCGTTTTCCCGCGCGCGCCCTTTGTACCGGCCGACCATGGTGACCTGGCCGAGCGTTGCGAGACCATCCTCGACCTGCAGACCGCGGGCCTCAAGACCCGTCTTGCCCATACGGGTACCAAGGCGGCTGTCATCGGTCTTTCGGGCGGTCTGGACTCCACGCTGGCGCTGCTTGTGACCGTGCGTGCCTTCGATGCGCTGGGGCTGCCGCGCACGGGTATCACGGCGGTTTCCATGCCTGGCTTTGGCACGACGCATCGCACTAAGTCGAATGCCGAGTCGCTCGCTCGCGACCTGGGCGTGAGCTTCCGCGAGGTTTCGATCCACGCGGCTGTGGAGCAGCACTTCAAGGACATTGAGCACGATCCGACCGTGCAGGACGTGACCTACGAGAACAGCCAGGCCCGCGAGCGTACGCAGATTCTGATGGATCTGGCCAACCAGGCTGGCGGTTTTGTCATCGGCACGGGCGATCTGTCGGAGCTGGCGCTCGGCTGGGCTACCTATAACGGCGACCACATGAGCATGTACGCCGTCAACGCGAGCGTGCCCAAGACGCTTGTGCGCCATCTGGTGCGCTATGCGGCCGATGTCTTTGGCGGGCGTATTGCCGAGGTCTTGCTCGATATCCTCGATACGCCGGTATCTCCCGAGCTTCTGCCGCCCACGGGCGACGGCGAGATTGCGCAGAAGACTGAGGACCTGGTGGGCCCGTACGAGCTGCACGACTACTTCCTCTACTACCTGCTGCGTTTTGGCTTTGAGCCGGGCAAGATCTACCGCATGGCGCTCAAGAGCTTCGAGGGC
>CAJJZM010000164.1:0-1886 GCA_905197595.1 uncultured Collinsella sp. | reverse complement strand
GGCGGCACGTTTTGTTTGGGTGGGCGTCTGTCGCGTGCGTTACTCGAAATATTGGAACCTGTTCGTTGAAAAAGCGAATGTTACGACAAAGCCTTCACCGGAGTCGGATGCCGCGGTGACGTCGATGCCCATCTTGGAGCACAGGCGAGCCACCAGGTAGAGACCAATACCCGTTGCGCGCTTGGTGGCGCGGCCGTTGTCGCCGGTAAAGCCCTTCTCGAACACGCGCGGCAGGTCGGCCGCGCTCACGCCACAGCCGTTGTCCGCGACGGTAAGCTCGATGCGCTCGCTTGCCAGGCCCTCGTCCAGCAACGCGCTCGAAAACACGATCTTTGCGCCGTCCTCACGCGCATATTTAATGCTGTTCTGAATAAGCTGGCCCAGAATAAACTCGAGCCACTTCTCGTCGGTAAAGACCTCAAAGTCGAGGTTCTCGCACACCGGAGCCACGTGCGCCGCAATGAGCTCGCGCGCGTTGGCTTTAATCGCACCCGTCACCAAGGTCCTGAGATCCCAGCGGCGAATCAGGTAGTCGCGCTCCACGACTTCCGAGCGCGCGTAGTACAGTGCCTGGTCGATATAGCGCTCAACGCGAGCCAGCTCGCGACCCAGGTCATCCACACGCGACAGGTCGTCTTCGCTGCCGTCCAGGTTTTCAAGAATCAGATGGGCTGCCGCCAGGGGCAACTTGGCCTCGTGGACCCAGCTCTCGATATAGTCGCGATAGTCATCGGTCTGGCGCCGGCCTTCGGCAACTTCGTCGCAAGCGGCTTTGCCCACCCGGCGCAAGACCTCGTACTCGAGCTCGCCCTCGGCATAGGTCGGGCATTGCACCATCTCCTGCACCCACGCAGGGCTCTCCAGTTCCTCGGCCGCGCGCTCCAGCTGACGCAAAAAACGACGACGGCGCGCATACTCGATCACGATGCCAAGCATGCCAAAGATAAAGGACACACCAACCGCCACGACCACGATAGATGCCGGGGCCCCGCCGACCGTCAGCACAAAGCAGCTCAGCAGCACGCCGCACGTACACACGGTGACGGGAAGCAGCGCATCTTTGAAGAATTTGGCAAATGACATAGCCGGCCCCTAGACCGAATAGCCCTGGCCGCGATGCGTGGTCAAATACCCCTTGATGCCGATTTTTTCGAGCGTGGTACGCAGACGATTGATGTTGACAGTAAGCGTGTTGTCGTCCACGAAGGCATCGGAGTCCCACAGGTCCTGCATGATGGCCGAGCGCGAAACGATCTTGCCCGCGCGACTCAGAAGCAGCGAGAGGATACGCAGTTCGTTTTTGGTGAGCTCGGTGCTGTCGCCGGTTTGCGTGTTGGTGACCATAGAACGGGCGAGGTCGAGCTCCAGCCCCTTGTGGACGAGTGTGCTGCGCTCGCCCGCCGCCGCGGTACGACGCAGCAAGGCATTGATGCGCGCCACGAGCACGCGCGCGCTATAGGGCTTGGGAACGAAGTCGTCCGCACCGAGCGTCATGGCCATGACCTCGTCGATCTCGGTCGTGCGCGACGTGAGGACGATGATGGGAACCTCGGATTCGCGGCGGACTTCGTGGCAGATATGCTGGCCGTCTTTGACGGGAAGCGTCAGGTCGAGCAGTACCAAATCGGGTGCAGCGGCCAGGATGTCACGCGAGACATGCTCGAACGATTCGCAGGCCTCGACCTCAAAACCGGCACGAGCAAGGATGTCGGCAAGCTCGCGACGAATGGGCTCGTCGTCCTCAACGATATAGATCAGCGCCATGTGTCCTCCCATTTCGCGCAACTTGCACCTTCCACACCATTATGCCCACGGCGTCGCAGCGATACGACCCCGTGGGCACCTAATATGACAAAAGTGTTCGGTAGCCTTGAGAGAAAATAGGG
>CAJJZM010000163.1:0-1979 GCA_905197595.1 uncultured Collinsella sp. | reverse complement strand
GCCCGCTGAGCTGGGCCTATGCCGGAATCTCTCCCACAGAAACCACCGAAGAGCCATAAAATCTGCCAAAATTACCCTGTCCCATTGTGGCAGGTTGGTCATAGTTATTACGTGGCGGTCGAGGTCGACCGTATAGGCCGCGCCTTGTTTGGCTAAAGTACAATCATCTGTGTTTAACTCGCCCGCAGCTGCACGGCGTGGGCGATGGCCAAAAAGGAAAACCACATGGGATTCATGTCAAAGCTGCTGTCCTTTGGATCCGATAAGGACCTTAAGCGCTACTACAAGATCGTCGACAAGATCAACGGTCTTGAGCCACAGTTTGAGAAGATGACCGAGGAGGAACTCCGCGGCCAGACCGATAAGTTCCGCGAGCGTTACGCCAACGGCGAGTCGCTTGACGACATGCTCCCCGAGGCCTTTGCCACCGTGCGTGAGGCTTCCAAGCGCACCATGGGTATGCGCCACTTTGACGTGCAGCTCATTGGCGCCATGGCACTGCACGAGGGCCACATCGCCGAGATGAAGACCGGCGAAGGTAAGACCCTCGTCTCCACGTTGGCTGGCTATCTCAACGCTATTGCCGGCAAGGGCGTGCACGTCGTTACTGTCAATGATTACCTTGCCAAGCGCGACTCCGAGTGGATGGGCCGCATCTATAAGTACCTGGGCATGACCGTCGGTCTGCTCCAGAACAACATGCTGCTCGAGCTCAAGCGCCCGGCCTACCAGGCCGACGTCACCTACGGCACCAACTCCGAGTTCGGCTTTGATTACCTGCGCGACAACATGGTTACCCGTCCCGAGCAGCGCGTGCAGCGCGGCCACAACTACGCCATCGTCGACGAGGTTGACTCCATCCTGATCGATGAGGCTCGCACCCCGCTGATCATCTCGGGCGCTGGTACCAAGTCCGCCAGTACCTACAAGGACTTCGCGCGTGCCGTGCGTGGCCTTGAGCGCGGCGAGGACGTGTCGCACGACATGCTCACCGCCACCGAGGACGTGGAGCCCACGGGCGACTATGTCATGGACGAGGCCAAGCACACCATCGCCGCCACCGAGCAGGGTCTGAAGAAGATTGAGCAGCGTCTCGGCATCGAAGATATCTACAGCGATCTGTCCGGCGCCCTCGTCAACCATCTGCAGCAGGCGCTCAAAGCCCAGTACATGTTCCACCGCGACAAGCAGTACGTGGTGACCAACGGCGAGGTCAAGATCGTCGATGAGTTCACCGGCCGCATCATGGAGGGCCGTCGCTACTCCGAGGGCCTGCATCAGGCCATCGAGGCCAAAGAGGGCGTGCTGGTCCGCGAGGAGAACCAGACGCTGGCCACCATCACCCTGCAGAACTACTTCCGCCTCTACGACAAGCTCTCCGGCATGACCGGTACGGCCATTACCGAGGACGCCGAGTTCCGCGAGATCTACAACCTGCCCGTTCAGGTCATCCCCACCAACCGCCCCGTCGCCCGCGTCGATCACGACGACCTGGTGTACCGCACCATCGACGGCAAGTTCAACGCCGTGGCCGACGACATCGATGCGGTGCTGCCCATTCAGGACTCGGTCATCGACGAGACGGCCCGCGACAACCTGTACCTGGACGACCAGCGCAACATCCCGCACCGCGACGACTATTTGGCCTCCCTGGTGGCCACGGGCGAGAAGACCGTCATCTACGTGAACTCCCGCGAGCATTCCGTGGCGCTCGCGCGCATGCTGCGCCGGCGGGTGCCGCAGCTCGCCTGCATGATCGGCTTCTACAACGCGGGGCTCTCCCGCGACGAGCGCAAGCGCATCGAGGAGCTGTTCCGTCGCGACGACCTGAAGGTGCTCGTGGCCACCTCGGCCTTCGGGGAAGGGGTCGATATCCCCAACATCCGGCACGTGGTGCTGTACCATCTGCCCTTCAGCGACGTGGAGTTCAACCAGATGAGCGGCCGGGCCGGGCGCGATGGGAAGCCGGCGTGGGTGCA
>CAJJZM010000162.1:0-2004 GCA_905197595.1 uncultured Collinsella sp. | reverse complement strand
CGCCCTGCCCGATCAGCTCAGCTGTATGGCGAAGGCCGGCGATGCTGTCCTCGCCCGCATGTAAGCGCATGCGGGCGAGGACAGCCGCAAGCGCCGGATCATCTGCCGCGCGATCCAAGGCATCCTGCAGCAGCGCCGCGATCACGCAATCCTGCTCATACAGATCGACGGTAAAGCCCGCGGCCGCCAACAGCAGCGAATCCTCGCCAAAGCCTGCCGTGGCATCAATCGCCCATGGTTGTTCGATGCCTTTTGTGCGCGCGGCCTTCACCAGCAGCTCTTGCTGCAGACGGCCCTGCTTGAGTCGTGGAAGCATGCGGGTGAAATCGGCACGCAGCTCCATCGCACCGTCGGTGAGCGTGAGGCCCTCGGGCTTCCCGGTCAGCTCAAGCCCCACGGCCCGAGCAACAGAAAAGGGATCGACGACGCCCATGGGTACTCCTTAGCAAGCAAAGCGGATACGTGAGCGCCACCTCAGTTGGCACCCAACCGTCCGCTATTGTCCCACATGCGACATGGTCCACAGCATCCCAATGCAAAGCACAGCCATCAATACCGTGCACACGGCAGCGATCACAGAATCACTCATGCGCCTTCCCAGTGACCGCGGCTCATCCACTTGCTTGACTCCGTACATCATGGCTCCTCCTTCGGTCCAGCTCTTACCATGGCCTCATCATCGCAGCGCCGCGCATGCGCTGCCATCGATTTGACTTACGTCCAGCTTTCCTTTTTGAAAGGTTGAACCGTGCAGGCAAGAGACGCTTTCAGGCGCATGCATCGCCGCGTTGAACTACAATGTGCTTCACCATATGTGCAGCACATAGGGTGCGCCAGGTTGGCGTACTCGTATCGAAAGGACCAGCCATGAGCTTCACTCGCAAGACTCTCAAAATCCTTGCCCTGATTTATTTTGTTCTGGGCATCGCCAGTCTCGTCATTGGAATCGCCGGCATCGCGACCGGCAAGTTCGAGTCCACCTACGGATCGAACGCCATGCTCGCCGCGGCCGTGATTATCGCCAAGGGCCTCATCGATCTTGCCGCGGGCGTTGCGGGCATCAAGGGTGCCAACAAGCCTTCGCAGGTTGACGGCGCGTTTAAGCTCGGTATCGTTGCTGCAGTCGCCACGCTTGCCCAGGCGGTGCTCACGCTTCCCGCGTTTGGCGGCGACGCCATCAACTTTGGCGCCTTTGTCATCGTGGTGTACGACCTGTTCTTTGTTCAGCAGGCGCACGCCATCAAGGCCGAGAACAAGGACCGCCTGTAAGCGCTCGCTTCTCATAGCCTCTGCAGCCAAGCAACTAAAAAGGGCCGATCGCGCATCTCCGCGGTCAGCCCTTTACGTTTGCCCAGATAAAACCTGCCAAAATAAACCTGTCCCTTTTTGGTAGGTTAGTGGCGGTACTCGGCGATGATGAAGTCGATATCGGTCTGAAGGGTGTCCAGGTTTGCCAGGCGCTCTTTGTCGGCAGGGCGCGTGCGGTAGTAGTACGGCGTCATCTGGAACACCGCCTCGATATCGGCCTGCATCTGGAGCGTAATGTTCGCAGACACCCGTTGCGTTCCCACCAACTCCAGCTCGGTCGTCTTCGGCAGCTTCTCATCGTTGAGATATGGCGTGTCGTAGAGCACCTCCTTGAGCCCAAACAGATGCCGAGCACCCGGCACCACGGTGTAGAGCGAGCCCTCGGGCGCCAGCACGCGGGCAAACTCGCGCTCGTTAAAGGGGGCAAAGAGCTCGGTCACCATATCGAAGGTGCCATCGGCCACGGGGATGTCCTTCATGTTGGCCACGAAGTAGGTCGCATCGCCGCGCTTGGCAGCCAGGCGCACCATCTCTTTGCCCAAGTCGAATCCGTAAGCATCTACGCCCGGCACCGCACCCATGGCGCTGGTGTAGTAGCCCTCGCCACAGCAGATATCGAGCAAGGTCATGGGACCGCCCGCAGACGCCGCATGCCCAGACACCCGATCGCGCACCAGCTCGACCATCGCATCACGC
>CAJJZM010000161.1:0-2124 GCA_905197595.1 uncultured Collinsella sp. | reverse complement strand
ACCGCATGGCCCCTGGTCACCTATCCCGCAGAGGACGGCGGCCTGGGATTCCACCTCAAATGGGATATGGGCTGGATGAACGATACCCTGCACTACATGCAGACCGATTTTCCTTGGCGCCCCGGCAACCACGGGCTGCTCACGTTCTCCATCATGTACGCCTTTACCGAGAACTTTATTTGCCCGCTGAGCCACGATGAGGTCGTGCACGGCAAGTGCTCGCTGATCGGCCGCATGCCGGGCGACTGGTGGCGCCAGTTTGCCGGCCTGCGCACGCTCGCCTTCTACCAGATGACGCACCCCGGCGCCAAGCTCAACTTTATGGGCAACGAGATTGGCCAGTTTATTGAGTGGCGCTACTATGAGTCCATCCAGTGGTTCCTGACCGAGGAGTACGAGACCCACAGTCATCATCAGGCGTTTATCAAGGCGCTCAACCATCTGTACACCGCCGAACCCGCCCTGTACGAGCGCGGCTACACCGACGACGGCTTTACCTGGATTGACGCGGACAACTCTAAACAGTCCATCGTGAGCTTTGTGCGCCAGGGCGAGGACGTCGATGACGACTTGGTGATCCTGATCAACTTTGACCCGGCGAGCTACGAGAGCTTCCGTGTGGGTGTGCCGCGCGAGGGTGACTGGGAGGTCATCTTTGACTCCGACCGTCCCGAATTTGGCGGCAGCGGCTATGCCGGCGAAGAGCCCTACACCTGCTCAAGCGAGCCCTATCCCTGGAACGGGCAGATGGACTCCATCGAGATTAAGGCGCCCGGCCTGGCAGGCGTGGTGCTCAAGCGCCGCGGCCCCAGCAGCTATAAACCGCCCGTGGCTGAGGAGCCCAAGAAGGCGACGCGTAAGCGCACGTCCTCGGTGAAGCCCAAGCCTGCGGCTGCCAAGAAGGCTCCGGCTAAGGCGAAGGCTAAGGCTGACGCGACCAAGAAGCCGGCTGCCAAAAAGGCTGCTCCCAAGGCAAAGTCTGCTTCTGTTAAGTCGTCTGCCAAGGATGCGTAACAAAGCCGTTACAGCTGTAATTACCCGCCCCGCGGGGGCGTAGGATACATGTCATAACCGTTCCGGGAGAAACATCCCCGGGGGAAAGGAACGTATGAATAAGATCTTCGACAACAAGCAGGAGTTTACCGAGCTCTATCGCGATGCCGTCATGAGCATCAGCGGCAAGAGCGTCGAGGCCGCAAGCGACCTCGACCGCTTTAACGCCCTGGCCAAGCTCGTGGCCGAGAAGGCGCGCACCGTTGCCACCAAGAGTGACGCCCGCGTCACCGCCGAGGGCAAAAAGCGCGTGTACTACTTCTCGATCGAGTTTTTGATCGGCCGCCTGCTCGACAACTACCTGCTCAACTTTGGCGTGCGCGACATGGTCGCCGAGGCGCTCGACGACATGGGCTTCGACCTGTCCGTCATCGAGAACCAGGAGCCCGATCCGGCGCTGGGCAACGGTGGCCTGGGTCGACTGGCCGCATGCTTCCTGGATTCCATGGCAGCCGAGGGCATTGCCGGCTACGGCAACGGCATGCGTTACCGCTACGGCCTGTTTAAGCAGGAGATCGTCAACGGCAGCCAGGTTGAGGCCACCGACGAGTGGCTCACGCACGGCTATCCCTGGGAGGTCCGTCGTCAGGACAAGGCCGTGACCATCAAGTTTGGTGGCCATGTTGAGGGCTTTGAGGAGAACGGCCGCACGTTCTACCGCACGGTGGACACGCAGGACATACTGGCCGTCCCTTATGACATCCCCGTGGTGGGCTATGCCGGCGAGACCGTCAACAAGCTGCGCGTCTGGGCCGCCGAGCCGGTCGAGGAGCACTTCGATCTGGAGGCCTTCAACCGCGGCGACTACGCCTTGGCCGATGCCGAGCGCGCCGAGGCCGAGGCCATCAGCGCCATCCTCTACCCCAACGACGCTGGCGAGCACGGCCGTCTTCTGCGCCTGAAGCAGGAGTACCTGTTTGTCTCGGCCGGCATTTACAGCCTGCTCGACACCTTTGAGAAGGAGCACGGCGCTAACTGGGAGCTGCTGCCGAAGTTTGTGGCCATCCACACCAACGACACGCACCCCGCCATGTGCGGCCCCGAGCTCATGCGCATCCTGATGGATGACGC
>CAJJZM010000160.1:0-2203 GCA_905197595.1 uncultured Collinsella sp. | reverse complement strand
GTGGCAGATGTCTTTGCCGCCGCTGTCGCCTGCGCCCGCGCAGCCGGTGCCCACTACGTCGCCGGCGATATCGGCCCCATCGGCGCGCTGCTGCGCCCCTTGGGTACCCTCAGCTTCGACGAGGCCTACGACCTCTTTGCCGAGGAGGTGCGCTCTGGCGTCGCCGCGGGTGTGGACCTCTTTATTATCGAGACTATGACCGACCTGGCCGAGATCAAGGCGGCAGTCCTCGCCTGCCGCGAGAATTCCGACTTGCCCGTCTTTGCCACCATGACCTTTGAGGAAGACGGCCGCACCTTCTTGGGCACGAGCCCCGAGGTCGCCGCCATCACCCTCGACGCCATCGGCGCCGACGTTTTGGGCATCAACTGCAGCCAGGGCCCGGCCGAGCTCCGAGGACTCGCCGCGCGTATGCTCACCGTTACGGACAAGCCCGTTATGGTGCAGGCCAATGCGGGACTGCCCCGCGTGGACGATGACGGCAATACCGTCTTTGATATCCAGGCACCCGAATACGCCGAGGCCGTCGCCGGCATGATTGAGGACGGCGTGAGCGTCGTGGGCGGCTGCTGCGGCACCACGCCGGCGCACATGGCCGCCTTGCGCACGCTTATCGATAACCACACGCCCAGTCCGCGCCACCGCAAGCCCAGCATGTCGGTCACAAGCGCCCAGACCGTGGTGGACCTCCCCTGCGACGGCCACAAGATTGCCGTCATCGGCGAGCGCATCAATCCCACCGGCAAAAAGCGCCTGCAGCAGGCCCTGCGCGACGGCGACCTGGACTACGTCGTGAGCCAGGGCATCAGCCAGCAAGAACAGGGCGCCGACATCTTGGACGTTAACGTGGGCCTGCCCGAGATCGACGAGGTCAAGATTATCCAGCAGGCGACCGAGCAGCTCCAAGGCTCCACGCTGTTGCCGCTGCAGATCGACTCCACCGATCCCGCCGCCGTCGAGGCCGCCGTACGCCGCTACGCCGGCAAGCCCATCATCAACTCGGTCAACGGCAAGCAACAGATCATGGATGAGATCTTTCCGTTGGTTGCCCACTACGGCACCAACGTCGTCGGCCTTACGCTCGACGAAGGCGGCATCCCCGATACCGCCGAGGCCCGCTTCGCCATCGCCGAGCGCATCGTGGCCGAGGCCGCCCGCTACGGCATCGGCCCGGACCGCATCCTCATCGACTGCCTGGTCATGACCGCCTCGACCAATCAACGCCAGGCCGAGCAGATTCTGCGCGCCATGTCCCTGTGCAAGGAGCGCCTGGGCGTCAAATGCGCGCTTGGCGTGTCGAACATCAGCTTTGGCCTGCCCGCCCGCCCGCTGCTGGGCTCGGTCTTTTTGGCTGCCGCCTTCGGCGCGGGCCTGGACGCCCCCATCATGAACCCGGGCTCCAAGCGCTTTATGGACACCGTCTACAGCTATCGCGTCCTGAGCGTTGAGGACGAGGGCTCGACCGGATACATCGAGCGCTATGCCGGCTGGACCGATCCGTACAAGATCGCCGCCAACCCGGCAGCAGCTCAGGCCGCATCGACCGACACCGTGCCCGCCGCTGGTGTCACCAGCACCGACGGCAACGACGACCCCATCCGCCACATGGTCGTCTCGGGCCGCAAAGGCGAGATCGCTGCCGAGACCGAGCGTCTGCTAGCAGACCACGACGCCATGGACCTCATCAACAATCACTTTATCCCCGCCCTCGACGAGGTGGGCGTCCTCTTTGACCAGGGCAAGTTCTTCTTGCCGCAGCTCATGGCCTCGGCCGAGGCCGCACGCGTGGGCTTCGACACCATTAAGCGCCTGATGCCCGCCGGCGAGATTGCCGACAAGGGCAAGATCTGCGTGGCCACCGTCAAGGGCGACATCCACGATATCGGCAAGAACATCGTCAAAATGCTGCTCGACAACTACGGCTACACCGTCTTTGACCTGGGCCGCGACGTCGATCCGCAGGAGGTACTCAAGACCGTCAAGGAGCGCGATATCAAACTCGTCGGCCTCTCGGCGCTTATGACCACCACCGTCGTCGCCATGGAGGAGACCATCAAGCTGCTCCATGCCGAGGTTCCGGGCGTCAAGATCATCGTGGGCGGCGCCGTGCTCACCCCCGAATACGCCAAGCAGATCGGCGCCGACGCCGTGGCCCACGGTTCGACGGGCGCCGGCAACGACCAGGTGCGTTTCGACCTGACGT
>CAJJZM010000159.1:0-2335 GCA_905197595.1 uncultured Collinsella sp. | reverse complement strand
CCATGGGCCTCGGCGATGGCACGCACCACGGACAGGCCCACGCCCGAGCCACCCGTCTTGGAGCTGCGCGACGCATCCGCACGATAGAAGCGATCGAACAATCGGTCCAGGTCGCCCTCGGGCAGCTCGTCCACGGCGTTCGATACGACAAGCTCGGCGGCGCCCTTGCCTTTGCCGTGCGAAACGGCGCACAGGCTCAGCTCAATCACGCTGCCCTCGCTCGCATAGCGCGTGGCGTTGTCCAGTAGCAACTCAACCACCTGTGCCACCGCCGCGGCATCGGCATGGGTCCGCACGCCGGTCGCAATCGACGTCGACAGGCGTTTACCGCCTGAGACCGCCACCGACTTAAACGGCGCCGCCGCCTTGTTCACTGCCTCCGAAAGATCGATCGACGCCATGGTAAAGCCCGCCGAGCCCTCGTCCATGCGTGCCAAGAACACCAAGCGCTCCGTGAGCGCCGATAATAGCGCACCCGCACTCGCCTTAGTGCTGCCTTAGCAGGTCGATGAGCATATTTAAAAAAGCAAGGTTATAGCTTAGTCGGACTTAAGGAACGGGCGGCTTCACATCTCGCCCTGCAAACAACGCCCGTACAGCGAGCGCGCTTGCCGCATGGGCGTTGCGGCCGCCTGCAGCTTATAGATAGGCACCCTCGAGGCGCAGCAGCCACTCCTTGCGATCCAGTCCACCGGCGTATCCGTTGAGCGATCCGTCGGCCGCGACCACGCGATGGCACGGCACGATAATCGAAATAGGGTTGCGAGCGACCGCAGCCCCCACCGCGCGAGGAGATACAACGGGCGCTTCATTTCCCGGCACACGATGTCGAGCCGCAACACGCTGGGCGATCTCGCCATACGTAGCGACCTCGCCACGCGGGATCGAAAGCAGCTCAAACCAAACCTCACGCTGAAACGCCGTGCCGATCATATGCAACGGCGGCGTAAACCGAGGTTCCTGCCCTGCAAAATAAGCATTCAGCCAAGCCCAGGAACGCTCAAGCACCGAAGAGGCCGCACCATTTGCCGGACTCACCGACGACATGCCACCAGTACCGGAAACCGCATCGACGCCTTCAACATGTTCGGAGTCTTCACGGAGAAGCGTGGAGCCAAAGTGCTCCTGCCCCTCAAACCAAAGCCCCGTCAGACCGCGGCCATCAGCGGCAAGCAGGATTTCGCCCAAAGGCGAAGCAAACGTCGTCGTGACCACCAGCGGCTCCTTTCAAAACTCCGCAACATAATACCGCGAATTGTGCAGACAACCCCCGCAGATACGTCCGGGCGAGCTCGCAATTACTTCAGCGAGGCTGTTTTTCCCAATCAAGCGAAGAAGACGCGGGGCTTCGACGCCAGGGCGGTACCCCCGCCAGCTGAGCTCTAATACTTTTCCCGAGAAGTGAACGAGTAAAAACGAAGTCCCGGAGCATCCACACCTTTAGACCGCAAAACCGCAGGATTCGCGCTGCAAAACCGCAGGAAATAGCGGTCAAAATATGCCAATGCTTCGGGGGTCCAAATAAGGTCCTTCACTTCTCGGGAAAGTATTAGACCTCAATTCGCACCAAGCCCAAAGTCACCCCAGGCAGCAGGCGCGAAGCGCCGAGGCCGCCGCCGGGACCATCAAGCGCGGTCCGCTGTGCATGAACCGCGGCACCCGGGAGGCACTGCTGGACGGACGGCCGATGACGCTGACCTTCTCCGAATTCGAAACGCTTTATCTGCTGGCGCGCCGCCCCGGCTGGGTCTATACGCGCGGCCAGATCGTCAATGAGGTCAAGGGCGACGACTACCCGGTGACGGAGCGTGCCATCGACGTACAGATGGTCAGCATCCGCCGGAAACTGGGCACGCACGGCGACCTGATTGAAACGGTCCGCGGCGTCGGTTACCGGTTCGTACAGGATTGAACCGCAACTCCGGGAAGAGAATATGAAAAACAGTTTTATTCAGTCCTGGCCGGTGATTTTTCTGGTAGTTATCCTGGGAGTGGTGATTTTCCTGTGGCGTCAGTCTACGTCGTTGGAGCAGCTCTATATCACCAGAACGGAGATGGAGCTGCAGACCCGCGCCCGGCTGCTCTCGCGCGAGTCGCGGAAGCTGATTCAGGATGACCGGCGCCGGCAGCTCCAGAGATTCTACGAGGAAGAGGGCAAAGCCACCGAAACCCGGATCACCCTGATCGCTCCCGACGGCGAGGTGCTGGCGGATTCGGAAGAGGAACCGGCCAGAATGGACAACCACCGGATGCGCCCCGAAATCATCGGTGCGATCAACTCCTTCCGGGACGGCCGCCCGTTTTATGCAACGATTCGGCACAGCTCCACGCTGGG
>CAJJZM010000158.1:0-2336 GCA_905197595.1 uncultured Collinsella sp. | reverse complement strand
GGCCGTTTTGTTGTGGGTCAAATATGAACGTTGTGTTAACGACTCGGTGGACGGTGGTGTTTTTCGGTGAGCGGCGTATCCTTCCAACGGTTTATCTAGTGTGTCAGTTGAAAGGAAGAGGGCGCTCGTCATTGTTTGAATGTGAACTACCGTTTGACCATAAGACGTTGCATCTAGAGCTCGAGGATAAGAACTTCGCGGGTGTGATGGAAGGCCATCAAAACGAGTTTAAGACTACAAAATCGCAGGAAGAGCTGGTAGAGGAGTCGCTTGCCAACCCTTATGGCTCACCTTCGCTCGAGGAGCTTTGTGCTGGCAAGAAGGATATCGTCATCATTAGCTCCGACCATACGCGCCCCGTTCCCTCGCGTGTGACGATGCCTATTCTGCTGCATCACATCCACTCCGCTGCGCCTGAGGCACGCGTTCGCATTCTGGTTGCTACGGGTATGCATCGTCCGTCGACGCACGAGGAGCTCGTCAACAAGTACGGCGAGGAGATCGTTGCCAACGAGGAAATCGTTATGCACGTCGCGACTGACGACAGCATGATGAAAAAGATCGGCACCCTGCCTTCTGGCGGCGAGTGCATCATCAACAAGATTGCCGCCGATTGTGATCTGCTGCTTGCCGAGGGCTTTATTGAGCCGCACTTCTTTGCCGGTTTCTCTGGCAGCCGCAAGTCCGTGCTGCCCGGCATTGCCAGCTACAAGACCATCATGTACAACCACAACGGTCAGTTTGTGAACGATTCCCATTCGCGTGCCGGCAACCTGTGCCACAACCACGTGAACGAGGATATGTTTGCCGCTGCCGAGATGGCTCACCTTGCCTTTGTGCTTAACGTGGTGCTCAACGGCAAGCACGAGGTCATCGGCTCCTTTGCCGGCGACATCCACAAGGCGCACGAGGCCGGCTGCGAGTTCGTGAAGAGCCTTGCCGGCGTTGAGCCCGTCGAGTGCGAGATTGCCATCACCACCAACGGCGGCTACCCGCTCGACCAGAACATCTACCAGGCCGTGAAGGGCATGTGCGCTGCCGAGGCCACGCTTCCCGAGGGCGGCGTGATCATCGATGTCGCCGGTTGCGCCGACGGTCACGGTGGCGAGGGCTTCTATCACAACATCGCCGACAACGATCCGGCGGAGTTTGAGCGCGCCTGCATCGACCGTCCTAAGGACGAGACCCTGCCCGACCAGTGGACGAGCCAGATCTTTGCCCGCATCCTGGCGCATCACCCTGTGATCATGGTCACCGATCTGTGCGATCACCAGATGCTCAAGGATATGCACATGACGCCGGTCAACACCCTCGAGGAGGCGCTCAAGCTCGCCTTTGAGATGAAGGGTGCCGATGCCAAGGTTGCCGTCATTCCCGATGGCCTGGGCGTTGTCGTCGCGCAGCACTAGTACGCGGCCTAAACGAATCGTTTATAACCGACAAGAAAGATAAGGTTTTATGCTTACCAAACTCCTCTGTGAATTCGGCGCAACGGCCCTCATGATCATCTTTGGCGTGGGCGTGCACTGCGATACCGTGCTCAAGGGCACTAAGTATCAGGGCTCCGGCCATATGTTTGCCATCACCACCTGGTCTTTTGGCATCTCGGTCTGCCTGTTTGTCTTTGGCGGCGCCGTGTGCATGAACCCGGCTATGGTGCTTGCCCAGTGCATCGTAGGCCTGGTGCCGTGGAGCAGCTGCATCCCCTTCATGATTGCCGATATGCTCGGCGGCTTTGTGGGCGCCGTAATCGCCTGGTTTATGTATGCCGATGAGTTCAAGGCTTCCGAGGGCGTCGTCGACCCCATTGCCCAGCGCAACATCTTCTCGACCAACCCCACCACCGAGGGCACCAACTATGCCCGCAACTTCTTCTGCGAGGCTATCTGCACCTTCGTGTTCATCAGCGCCATCCTTGCTGCCGCTAGCCGCGCCGGCGAGAACGTTCTGATGCTCGCCATCTGCGTCGGCCTGATCGTTTGGGCCGTTGGCATGGGCATGGGCGGCATCACCGGCTTCGCCATGAACCAGGCTCGTGACCTTGGTCCTCGCATGGCCTATCAGGTGCTGCCGATTAAGAACAAGGCCGACAACAACTGGAAGTACGGCCTGCTTGTTCCTGGCATCGCACCGTTTATCGGTGCCGCTCTGGCCGCGCTGTTTGTGCATGGTTTCTTGGGCATGTTCTAGTCCAAGGCTACATAGTTGTCCGCTGGCCGCATGGGGTAACTTCCCAGCGCATTCCGCAGGACGAAAGAACCCCCGCCGCACGAAGTGCGCAGCGGAGGTTCTTTCATGTCCGAGGACGTCCGCGAAGGTCAGCCCTCAGATCCTGC
>CAJJZM010000157.1:0-2442 GCA_905197595.1 uncultured Collinsella sp. | reverse complement strand
AAATGCGGGCCGCTTCTACAAACTGCTTCTACAAACGACTATTTCGTCTTGCCGGTAATGAGCGTCTTAAGACCCAGGCCGATCAGGCCCAGGCCCATGCGCACACGACCGGGGCGATGGCGCTCGATGGCCTTGGTCTTGCCGGCGGGCTTATCGCGACGGGCGCTCGTCTCGGGTGCGGGCTTGGTGACCTGCGGCTCGGGCTGAGGTACAGGTGCGGGCTCGGGCTCAATGACGGTCGCCTGGACCTTTTGGACCTTGGGTGTGGCCGGCTGCGGCTCAGGAGTAGGGGCGGGTTTTGCCTCAATGACGGGCTCGGGCGCGGCCTCGGCGTTGCGATAGGCACGCTCCAGCAGGGCTTCCTGCGAGTTGAAGGGTTTCTCACCCTCTGCACGCTCCACGGGGACCCAAGTGCCGTCGCTCGTGAGGCTGCGGGCCTTCACGTTGTCGCGCAGCTGCATGCCCATGTACTCGTGCACCAGGGCGCGGCAGGTGGGGTCGAGCACGGGGAAGGCGATCTCCACGCGGTGCTCGGTGTTGCGTGTCATCATGTCGGCCGAGCTCAGATAGATCATGTCCGAGTCCACGCCAAAGGCGTAAACGCGCGCATGCTCCAAAAAGCGTCCGACGATAGAACGGACATGCACGTTCTCGGTCTTGCCAGGAACGCCCGGCTTGAGGCACGAGATGCCGCGGATGATCATGTCCACGCGGACTCCTGCGCACGATGCCTCGGCGATCTTGTCGATGACCTCGCGGTCGGTGAGCGAGTTGAGTTTAAAGAACACGCGGGCGGGCTCGCCGGCGAGGGCGCGCTGGATCTCGCGGTCAAGCCCGCGCATGATGAGCGGTTTCAGTCCGACGGGCGCCACACCCAGGAAGCGGTAATCGCCGCGCAGATTGCCCAGCGACAGGTTGCGGAAGAACAGGTTGGCGTCCTCGCCGATGCCGGGGTGGGCGGTCATGAGCATAAAGTCGCTGTAGAGTTTGGCCGTCTTCTCGTTAAAGTTGCCGGTGCCCAGCAGCGTCAGGCGTGTGAGCGCCATGCCCTCGCGATAGGTGAGCTGGCAGATCTTGGAGTGGCACTTAAAGCCCTCGGAGCCGTAGATGACGGTGCAGCCGGCCTCTTCCAGGCGCTCGGCCCACTCGATGTTGTTCTGCTCGTCAAAGCGCGCGCGGAGTTCCATGAGCACCGTGACCTCTTTGCCGTTCTCGGCGGCATCGATCAGTGACTCGCACAGGCGGCTCTGCTTGGCCACGCGGTAGAGCGTGATGCGCAACGAGATGCACTCGGGGTCATAGGCGGCCTCGTGCACCAGGTCCAAGAACGGATTCATGGCCTCGTAAGGGTAAAAGAGCAGCTTGTCGTGCTGCAGCACCTGCTCGCGGATGGAGCGGGTCATATCGATGGTGGGGTTGGGCTGCGGCTTAAACGGCGTAAAGAGCAGCTCGTTGCGTAGATGCTCGGGAATCTTGCCCTCAATGCCGAAGACGTAGCCCAGGTCGAGCGGGATATCGCAGGTAAAGACCGAGCGGCGAGAAAGCTCGAGCGCCTTGCGGATGGTCTTGAGCGTCGCCTTCTCGAGCGACCCCGAGACCGCGAGCACTACCGGCTGCAGACGCAGGCGCTTCTTGAGGATGCGCTTCATGTGCTGGCGGTAGTCCTCTTCCTCTTCGACGCCCTCGCCGTCCGGATCGATGTCGGCGTTGCGGGTGACGCGGATGAGCGCGCGGTCGAGCGGCTTATAGGAGCCAAAGCAGCTGTCCAGGCAGGCGAGGATGACGTCCTCGAGCAGAATGTAGGAGTAGGTGCCGGTGGGCGAGGGGATCTCGACCACGCGGTTCATCGAGGCGGGGATCTCGATAAGGCCCAGCAGGCTCTCCTCGTCGGTGACGCCGTCCAGGCCACAAGCCAGATAGAGTGCACCGTTGCGCAGGTTGGGGAAGGGATGGCGCGGGTCAATGACCAACGGCGAGATGACCGGCGAAACGTAGGCCTGGAAGTAGCGGGTTACAAAGGTGCGCTCCTCGGGCGTAAGCGAATCGATGCGGGCGCGGTGAACGCCCAGGGTGTCGAGCTTGCCCTCGATGCTCTTAAAGATGGACTCCCATCGGGTAAGGAGCCCGGGCATTTCGGCCATGACGGCATCGACCTGTTCGGAGGCGGTCATATTGCTCTTGTTGTCGACAGGCTGTTTTTTGAGCTCTGCCAGATCGGACAGGCCGCCCACGCGCACCATGAGAAACTCGTCGAGGTTAGACTCGAAAATCGACACGAACTTTAGACGCTCGAACAGCGGAACGGTCTCGTCGAAGGCTTCGTCAAGCACACGGTTGTCAAAGCGTAGCCAGCTGAGCTCTCGGTTCTGCGTGTATGAGAAGTCGCGCGGCGGTTTGCGCAGCTTTGCGGCGGCTTGCTTTTTTTCGATTTTGCTCGGCATA
>CAJJZM010000156.1:0-2456 GCA_905197595.1 uncultured Collinsella sp. | reverse complement strand
ACGCAGGTCGTGAGCTATACCAACCACACCATTCTGCCCGAGGCTCTGGAGAAGTGGCCCATCGGCACGTTCTCCAAGCTCCTCCCCCGCGTGTACCAGATCATCGACGAGATCAGCCGTCGTTGGCACGAGTCGTTCGACACCACGCAGGAGGGCTGGCAGGAGCGTCTGCGCCAGACCGCCATCCTGTGGGACGGCGAGATTCGCATGGCCAACCTGTCCGTGATCTGCAGCCATAGTGTCAACGGCGTGGCCAAGATCCACTCCGACATCATCAAGAACATCGTGCTCAAGGACTTCTATGCCCTGACGCCCGAGAAGTTCAACAACAAGACCAACGGTATCTCGCACCGTCGCTTCTTTGCCGAGGCCAACCCCACCTATGCCAAGCTCGTGACCGAGGCCATTGGCGATGGCTGGCTCAAGGACGCCTTTGAGCTGGAAAAGCTCAAAGAGTTCCAGAACGACACCGAGTTCCTGAAGGCCGTGGGTGCCTCCAAGCGCGCTAACAAGGAGCGTCTGGCCGCCTACGTTAAGGCCGAGACCGGTCTGGTCATTGACCCCAACACCGTCTTCGATGTTCAGGTGAAGCGCTTCCACGCCTACAAGCGCCAGCTCATGAACATCATGAAGGTGATGGACATCTACAACCGTCGCATCGCCGATCCCAACTTCCACGTGACGCCGACGACCTTCATCTTTAGCGGCAAGGCTGCCTCGAGCTACACCTTTGCCAAGGAGACCATCCGCCTCATTAACTCCGTGGCCGACGTCATCAACAACGACGCCCGCGTCAACGAGGTCATGAAGGTCTGCTTTATCCCCAACTTCCGCGTGAGCAACGCCCAGCTCATCTACCCCGCCGCCGAGATCTCGGAGCAGATTTCCACGGCCGGCAAGGAGGCCTCGGGCACGTCCAACATGAAGCTCATGATGAACGGCGCCATTACGCTGGGCACCCTCGACGGCGCCAACATCGAGATCGCCGACTTGGCCGGCCGCGAGAACGAGGCCATCTTTGGCCTGACCGCCCCCGAGGTCGAGCAGCTCTGGGCGTCGAACAGCTACTTTGCGTGGGACACGCTCAACAACGATCGCGAGCGTCTGGGCCGCGTGATGGACGAGCTCAAGGACAACACCTTTGCGGGTCTTTCGGGCAACTTCGAGAGCATCTACAACGAGCTCATGAACAATAACGACCCCGACCTGGTCATGGCCGACTTCCGCAGCTACGTCGACGCCTGGGAGAAGCTCACGAACAGCTACGGCGACCAGGAGACCTGGAACCGCAAGGCCCTGCTCAACACCGCCTCCTCCGGCTGGTTCTCGAGCGACCGCACCATTCGCGAGTACCGCGACGAGATCTGGCACGCGTAAAGGCGCGCGAGCTCCCTTTGACGCACGGCATTACTCGACGGGCGCGACCGAGCGCCGCGCCCGTCGCTAATGGGTTTAGGAACATCGATGACAGAAGGAGAAATCGATGAGTAAGAAAGAATGCATCGCGATGCTCCTCGCAGGAGGACAGGGCAGCCGATTGGGGGCACTCACCCAAAAGATCGCAAAGCCGGCGGTTAGCTTTGGTGGCAAGTTCCGCATTATCGACTTTTCGCTCTCCAACTGCTCCAACTCGGGCATCGACACGGTGGGCGTTCTGACGCAGTACCGTCCCTACCTGCTGCATGCCTACGTGGGCTCCGGCGAGGCGTGGGATCTGGACAGTCGCGACGGCGGCGTGTCGATCCTGCCGCCGTACGAGACGCAGACCGGTGGCGCCTGGTATGCGGGCACGGCCGACGCCATTACGCAGAACCTCGACTACATCAAGGCCAACGACCCCAAGTACGTCCTGATTCTTTCGGGCGATCACCTGTATCGCATGGACTACCGCAAGATGCTCAAGACGCATATTGAGAACAACGCCGACCTCACGGTGAGCGTTATGCCCGTGCCGTGGGAGGAGGCCAGCCGCTTTGGCATCATGGCGGTGGATGAAAACGATATGATCACCGAATTTGCCGAAAAGCCCCGGGAACCGAAAAGCAACCTCGCCTCCATGGGTATCTACGTCTTTTCGTGGAAGGCCCTCCGGCGCTATCTCACCGAGGACGAGGCCGATCCCGCCTCCGACAATGATTTCGGCAAAAACGTCATCCCGAAAATGCTTGCGGACGGACAGCGGATGGCAGCGTTCCGCTTCCAGGGCTATTGGAAGGACGTGGGAACACTGACCTCCCTGTGGGACGCCAACATGGATATGCTCTCCCCGGACTCCGGTCTGGACCTCAGCGACGAATCGTGGCCCATTTACGCCCGCAGCGTGGATGCGCCGCCTATCTACATGGGCGGGGACAGCCATGTGAGCCACAGTGCCATCAACCGGGGCTGCGACATTGAGGGAACGGTGGAAAACTCCGTGCTCTCGCCCCGCGTCACCATTGAAAAGGGGGCAAGGG
>CAJJZM010000155.1:0-2489 GCA_905197595.1 uncultured Collinsella sp. | reverse complement strand
AGATTGGCAACGCTACGCAAAACAGCAACGGCATCTGGTTAAAGCGCGTCCAACCACCCTGGAGCAGCACATTCCAGCAATCAAACCAAAGATGGCCCGCAGTGGCCATCTCGCCAAAGATCGCCTCGGTGGTAAACAACGTACCCAGGCCGACGACGATTCCGGAAAATGCGAAAAGAATTGCAGGCGTGTACATTGCACCGCCGAAACGTTGTATCTTTTGCATCATGACGGGGAATCCCCCTCTCTTCATTCGGAGCGGCTGCGGTTTTGGCTTCACTCGAGACCGCAGACGCGCCGTTTGCGTGTACCTCGTGCAATAGGACGGGTGGGCCCGTGTCCCCGACTTCTTGCGCTTCTTTTTTTATCATATCACTTATCTAGACAAGTTAATACGGTTTCTATGTTCGGTCAGCGGTCGATAATTGACGGTGAACGGTTTATTTCAAATAATTTACCTGTTATTGCCTGTTTGTCGTAATTCTTTAAAACCAAAAAATTTATCAACTTGTCTAGATATGCTTGTATAAGGATGTTTACATACCTATACTTCGATACAACATTCACCGCCACGTTAAGGAGTCACCATGAAAAGTGCGGTCTTCTATGGAAAGCACGACCTCAGAGTCGAGGAATCGGCAAAGCCGGCCGTGGGCAGGCGCGACGTTCTGATCAACGTCAAAGCTTGCGGCGTCTGCGGTACCGACGTTCATATCTATGAAGGCGACAAGGGTGCAGCCGACGTTACCCCGCCCACGATCCTTGGTCATGAGTTTGCGGGCGTTGTCGAGGCCGTGGGCAGCGACGTCGCTGGCTTTAAACCGGGCGATCGCGTGTGCATCGACCCAAACCATCCCTGCGGCTGCTGCGAACCCTGCCGCGACGGAATCAACCACTACTGCGAGCATATGACCGGTTACGGCACCACCGTTAACGGCGGCTTTGCCGAGTACTGCTCCGTCGATATGCAGCAAGTCTACAAGTTGGGCGATCACACCAGCTTTGAGCAGGGTGCTATGACCGAGCCCGTCTCCTGCTGCCTGCACGGCATTGATATGTGCAACATCAAGCCCGGCAGCACAGTTGTCGTTATCGGCGGTGGCATGATCGGTCTGCTCATGATGCAGCTTGCCAAAAACGCCGGCGCCACCAAGGTCGTCTTGCTCGAGCCCGTCGAGGGCAAGCGCGAGGTTGCGCTCAAACTCGGCGCTGACCTGGCAATTGATTCCATCCACGAGGACGTCCCGGCCCGCCTGAAGCAGGAGGGCGTCGGCAACGTCGATGTCGTTATCGAGTGTGTTGGCAAGCCCGTCACCATCGAGCAGGCCATCCAGATCGCCGGCCACAAGGCTACGGTCATGATGTTCGGCCTCACCAAGCCCGATGAGACAATCACCGTCAAGCCCTTCGAGGTCTTCCAGAAGGAGCTTGTGCTTACCTCGTCCTACATCAACCCTTATACGCAGCGTCGCGCGCTCGAGCTCATCGACTCTGGCAGGCTCGACGTATCCTCGATGGTCGCCAAGGTGGCTTCCCTCGACGAACTCGGCGCCATCCTGTCAGACCCAGCTCTGCGTGCCATGGGTAAATATATAATCGACCCCAGCAAGTAAATCGATTGACACCTGCGCGGACGGCCCTCATCCGTCGTTCACGCACCCAGCTCTAGGAGACCGTCATGGCGCGAGCCATCTTCCAAACTATTTATGACAACGTGAAGCAGTCGATTGACGACGGCACATACGCCTATCAGAGCTATCTGCCTTCGGAGACTGAGCTCACGCAGCTGTTTGACTGTTCGCGCATGACGGTCCGTCGCGCCATCTCGATGCTTGCGGCAGATGGTTACGTGCTCCCCCAGCAAGGCAAAGGCATGCGCGTCATTCGCAACATCAGTGACGAGAAGAGTCGTGGTGGCGGCGGACTCGAGACCTTTAAGGAAATCGCGGTCAACCGAGGCTTTGAGCTCAAGACTGTCACCACCGTCTTTGAGCTCCTCATCTGCAGCAAGGCGCTCTCCAAGATTACCGGGTTTCCCGAAGGCTGTGAGCTCACACGCGCCAAACGCATCCGTTATGCAGACGGACAAGCCGTGTGCTCCGACGACTCCTATTACCTAAGCTCACAGGTACCGGGGCTGACACCCGAGATTGTCAACGACTCGATCTATCGTTACCTCGAAGAAGACCTTGGCATTAAGATTGCCACGGGCAAACGCGATGTAACGATCGAGCATCCCACGCCCGAGGATACGCGCGTGCTCGATCTCGACGACTTTAACGCACTCGCCGTTATACGCGGACAGACCTACAACGCCGACGGTATCCTTATGGAATACACCGAGACCAAACAGGTTCCCGGGTTCTTTTTGCTCCATGAAACCGTGACGCGCAACGGTACCGGTCGAACCGGCCACCAAAGCAGCATGAACTAACCATTTATTAGTTGCGGTGGAATAGTTCCTAGAATGGCCAGCTTAAGGGCAAAAC
>CAJJZM010000154.1:0-2568 GCA_905197595.1 uncultured Collinsella sp. | reverse complement strand
ACCGGTCTTTTTAGCCCCGTCCCATTTTAGCTACTCTACATCAGCCCGCTGAGCGCAATGTCAACGGCCTCGTTGAGGTCGTCGGTAATGTGTACCAGATCCGGATCGAGCGGGCTAATCATACCGGTGCTCATCACCGGGCCGTTGAGCCAGTCGAATAGGCCCTGCCAGTACTCGGTGCCCACCAGCACGAGCGGCATGCGCTTGACCTTGTGCGTCTGCACCAGCGTGAGAACCTCGAACATCTCGTCGAGCGTGCCAAAGCCGCCGGGAAATACGATGGCGCCCGAGCTGTACTTAACGAACATGGTTTTGCGCACAAAGAAGTAGCGGAAGTCCATGCCGAGGTTCACGTATTTATTGAGCCCCTGCTCGTGCGGCAATTCAATGCCTAGGCCAACTGACTTGCCGTTGACACTCGCCGCTCCCCTGTTGGCCGCTTCCATGATGCCGGGGCCGCCACCGGTGATGACCGCCACGCCACGTTGCGCGATCTTGCGCCCGACGGTACGCGCCGCCTTGTAGAGCGGATCGGTCTTGGGCGTGCGGGCGCTACCGAAGATGGTCACCGCAGGTCCAAGCTCGGCAAGCGCGCCAAAACCATCGACAAACTCTGCCTGAATGCGCAGCACGCGCCACGGGTCGGCATGCAGCCAGTCGGTCGAGTCCTCGGGCGCCAGCAGGTTGGCGTAGGTGTTGTCCTTAGGAATCATGGGGCCGCGCATGACCACGGGGCCGCGGCGGTACGTCTCGTCGTAGACAGGCTCGCCCTCGACGTTCTCATTCTTAATCATGGGTACTCCTATCGAGAAAAAGAAAAACGGGCGGGGTCGACGCTGTGCGCCAAACACCCGCCCGAACATCAACTATTCGGTATGGTACCCACGATGCATCAAGTGCTTGCAAGCTATCGGTCATCGGTCGCGCAAGCGGTGTTAGCAAACGTGATGACCGGCCGGCGCTCGCCCCTTGCCGTTGCCCGCGCTCTGCAAGCGCCCGTGCTGCTCTTAGTAATCCACCGCCGCAGGGCTGTTCATCCAGTCGCTCACGAACGCGCCGTAGCGGCCCTCGATAATGGCCTGGCGGGCCCGCTGCATAAGGTTGAGCAGGTAGTAGATGTTGTGCATCGAAAGCAGAATGCCGCCGAGCATCTCCTTCTGCGTGACCATGTGACGGATGAGCGCACGGCTGTAACCGCCCGTGCACACCGGGCAGGTGCAGGTGGGATCGATGGGACCGTCGTCGTGCGCAAAGCGAGCGTTGCGGAAGTTGAGGCGACCCTCGCTGGAGAATGCCGTGCCCATACGGCCGGTGCGCGTCGGCAGCACGCAGTCAAACATGTCGATGCCCACGCCAACGCCGCGCACGAGCGTGGTCGGGTTGCCGACACCCATCAGGTAGCGCGGCTTATGCTTGGGCATGTACTCGCTCACGAGCGGCGCCAGGGTCTCGAACATGGTCTCGTGATCCTCGCCCACCGAATAGCCACCGATACCATAGCCCGGGAAGTCGCCGCACTCCTCCAGATGGCGCAGCGAACGCAGGCGCAGATCCAGGTGCATGCCGCCCTGAACGATGCCAAAGAGCGCCTGGTCGTCGCGGGTATGCGCCTTATAGCAGCGCTCGGCCCACATGCTCGACAGCTCGACGGCACGCTCAACGTAAGCGCGCGTGGCGGGATAGCCCGGGCACTGGTCCAGCTGCATGCAGATGTCGGAGCCGAGCTTCATGGCGATTTCCATGTTGTCCTCGGGCGTCCAAAACACGTGGCGGCCGTCGTAATCGTTGACGATAAAGCGCACGCCCTCATCGGTGAGCTTGACGGCATCGTTGTGGCTGAAGACCTGGAAACCGCCCGAGTCGGTGAGGATGGGGCCGTGCCAGTTCATGAACTTGTGCAGGCCGCCCAGCTCGGCGATGGTATCCTCGCCGGGACGCATGGACAGATGATAGGTATTGGCGAGCACGATCTGGGCGCCGAGCTTCTTGACAGTCTCGGTAGGAATGCCCTTGACGTTTGCCTTGGTGCCCACGGGCATAAAAATCGGCGTCTCGATGTCGCCGTGCGGGGTGTGCAGCACGCCGGCACGCGCGTGCGTCGTCGGGTCCTCGGCGATCAGGTCGAATTTAAAAAGGTTCTGGTCCATAAACTGGAACTCCTTGGTTGCGGTTCATACGCAAACCATTATACGGGCAACCCGCAAGAAGCACCGACTCGACAGAAACTGGCGCGAGGAGGATACGGCAGGGACACGGCAAATGAGCGTGGATTTTTGGACGCTTACCGGATGAGCGTGGATAATCTCCCACTTTTGCCCAAAGCACAGCCCAAAAACGGGAGATTATCCACGCTCATTTTGCAGGTAGTCATTGGGGACGTTCTTAAACGACTAGTCAAACAAGAACGTCCCCAACGACTAGCCCAATGACGAGAGTGGATAATCTCCCACTTTGAGCCCCCAAGCAGGCCAAAAACGGGAGATTATCCACTCTCATTCTGCAGGCACTCATTTAAGTACGTCCCCAATGAGTACCTGCCGATGCTTTGGCAAAGTCAGCGAAAACGCC
>CAJJZM010000153.1:0-2623 GCA_905197595.1 uncultured Collinsella sp. | reverse complement strand
CAAAGGAAAGCACTTAATGTGCTTTCCGTCTTGCGCAGGACTGTCCGAGCAGCAGACTTAACTGCCAACCGCCTCGCCCAGTTTCCTTATTGCGGCTGTTTGCCGATGTATGCGAGTATGCCGCCGTCGACGTACAGGATGTGCCCGTTGACGAAGTTCGATGCGTCAGAAGCCAGGAAAACGGCGGGGCCCTTCAAGTCCTCGGGCGTGCCCCAACGGGCTGCCGGCGTCTTGGCGATGATGAACTGGTCAAACGGGTGGCGGCTGCCGTCAGGCTGCGTCTCGCGCAGCGGTGCGGTTTGCGGCGTGGCGATGTAGCCCGGCCCAATGCCGTTGCACTGGATGTTGGCCTCGCCAAACTCAGAGCAGATGTTCTTGGTGAGCATCTTGAGTCCGCCCTTGGCGGCGGCATAGCCAGCGATGGTCTCGCGGCCGAGCTCGCTCATCATGGAGCAGATGTTGATGATCTTGCCGTGACCCTTGGCGATCATGCCCGGCAGGCAGGCCTTGGACACGATAAACGGGGCATTGAGGTCGATGTCGACGACGCGACGGAAGTCCTCGGCACTCATGTCGAGCATCGGCGTGCGCTGGATGACGCCTGCATTGTTGACCAAGATGTCGGGCGTGGTGCCAAAATCGGCCTCGATCTTGGCGATGAGCTCGGCGACGACGGCCTCGTCGGTGACGTCGGCAACATAGCCGTGAGCATCAAAGCCTAGCTCGCGGTAGTGCTTCTCGGCCTCGGCGACCTTGTCGGCGTGACGGGCGTTAAAGGCGATTCTGGCGCCGGCTTCGCCGAGCGCCTCGGCAATGGCCATGCCAATACCGTAGGTGGCGCCGGTCACCAGCGCGACCTTGCCATCCAGACGGAAGCTGTCCATAAGATCAGACATAGCGATCCTTTCAAAAGAAACGTTCATCTATATAAGTCTTGCTTCTATTACAAGTTCAGTATAGGAGAAGCGGAGGAATTAAAAGTCAGGTTTTTCTAGAATCAGGTGAACGTTCACTTTTAAAAGGTGAACGGTTGCAGCCGCTCGTCGCGATATCTGCTACATGGAGTAGCGCCCGTGCGCATAGCATTTCTCCTCTCATAGATGCGCGGCGCAAGAGGTCCCGAGTTCAACACGAGCTCGGGGCCTTTTTGTTTGGATTACGGACGCATTGCCGGACGAAAACACTATGCGTTTGGTAAATAGTCGTATGAACGTGAAATTTGTATCTAGTTTCCGTACGCAAATAAGACGAAAACAGTTTGCGTCTGGTTCTAAGCCGTACGCAAATGTTTTTCGTCTTATAATACGGTTCAGATGAGCATGAAAAGGAGAAGGACCGTACGTATGGTTGTCAGAGAGAGTCCTACCGTCGAATACAAGGAAAGCGTAACGCCGACGTTTCTTAAAACGGTGAGCGCCTATGCAAACTACGGGACGGGCAAGATAGAGTTTGGCGTTGACGACGGTGGTGTTGCAGTCGGTCTTTCTGACCCGGTTGCGGAGTGTCTGCGCATCGAGAACATGATTAATGACAGTCTGGATCCTGCGCCTCGTTACACGCTCGAGCTCGACGAGAACCGCGGAACTGTAACGCTTACGGTTTACGAGGGGCAGGACAAGCCCTATCGAAGCAAGGGGAAGGCCTACAGGCGAAATGATTCGGCGACGGTAGAGGTCGACCGTTTTGAGTACGGCAGGCTGACGCTCGAAGGCAGCAATCTGACGTTCGATGCGCTCACCTCGGCTCGCCAGGACCTGAGTTTTCATACGCTCGAACACAAGTGCATCGAGCATCTAGGCATTTCTGAGCTCACGTCGGATATCATGCGAACGCTTCGCCTGCTCGGCAAGGATGGCTATACCAATGCCGCGGCGATATTGGCGGATAACAACGAATTTCCGGGCATCGACTGCGTTCGTTTTGGCGACACCGAGGACGTGCTTTTAGATCGTGAGACGACGACGGGCCTGTCTGCAATTGAGCAGGTCGATAGAGCAGTTGCCATGTTCGCGCGCTACTATCGTTATGAGCGCATCGAAGGTGTCGAGCGTGTTCAGACCGACCGGATTCCCCTCGAGGCATTCCGCGAGGCAGTTGCAAACGCTCTAGTGCATCGGACGTGGGACGTGCAAGCGAATGTTCAGGTTGCTCTGTATGATGATCGCGTCGTTGTGACTTCACCCGGGTCGTTGCCCGCTGGCTTGACGACGGAGCAATACCTGTATGGACAGATATCCGTGCTCAGAAATCCCATCGTTGCCGAGGTCTTCTTAAAGTTGGACTATATCGAGAAGTTTGGAACGGGAATTGCGCGCATTAGGCGTGCCTATCGCGATTCGATTAATCAGCCGGTCTTTGATATTCGTGGCGGCGTGGTAGCTGTCGCGTTGCCCGTTACCGATGCCTTTGAAGGGTCTGGAGAAGAGGCTCAGGTTCTTAAGGCCTTGTCGGGCGGACGAATTATGTCGCGAAGTGAGATTGAGAAACAGACGGGGCTGAGCCGTGCGCGAACATTGTCCGCGCTCGAATCTCTGCTCAGCCGAAACGCGATCATGAAACAGGGGACAGGCCGCGCCACGAAATACGAGCGAGCGTAGTCCGAAAGACCTGTGTTACCAGGCAG
>CAJJZM010000152.1:0-2706 GCA_905197595.1 uncultured Collinsella sp. | reverse complement strand
CAGGCCAGATAACGTGGGTGAACACGTCTGCTAACGCAGATATGCCTTGGCGTTGCTCAGGCTGTAGGCAATCGTCGAGCCGTTGTGCAGCAGTGACGACGTCTGCGGAGTGATCATGCCGGTAATGCCCAGCGCCAGGAGCGCCGAGTTGGTGAGCATCACCTTGGAATACGAACTCGTCAGACGATCGATAAGCCCCTGACTCATACGGCGCAGGCGCACGATCGCGGCAAGATCCGTATCGGTCAGGATGATGTCGGCAACCTCCTTGGCGATGTCGCTTCCGCCACCCATCGCCAAGCCCACGTCGGCCAAACCGAGCGCCGGCGAATCGTTGACACCGTCGCCCACCATGGCAACGTGGCGCCCCTCGCCCTTAATGCGTTCCACATAGGCGTACTTGTCCTCGGGCAGCAGCTCGGCCTTAAACTCATCGACACCTGCTTCGCGAGCAATGCGCTCGGCCGTGCGTTCCGAGTCGCCCGTGAGCATGACCACGTGCTTAACGCCCAACGCGTGCAGGTCGGCGATGGCCTCGCGGACCCCGGACTTGAGCGGGTCCTCGATACCGAGCACGCCGACGACCTTGCCGTCGACCGCCAGATACAGCGGCGACAGGCCCTGCATCTGGGACTCAATGCGCTCCTTAATGTCGGAATCGAGCTGCGCACCCTCGTCCTCAAATACAAAGTGCGCGGAACCGATGATGGCGCGACGCCCTTCGATGGACGAAGCGATGCCGTGCGCCACGATGTACTCGACGGCGGCATGGCGCTCGCGGTGCTCGAGCCCGCGCTCGCGTGCCGCATTGACCACGGCGCGTGCCACCGGATGCGGGAAATGCTCCTCCAAGCAAGCGGAAAGGCGCAGGATCTCGTCCTCGCTCCAGCCATCGGTCGTGAGCACGCAAGCTAGACGCGGCTGTGCCTCGGTGAGCGTGCCGGTCTTATCAAACACGATGGTGTCAGCCTTGGCAAACGACTCAAAGTACTTCGCGCCCTTGACCATGACGCCCATCTTGGCGGCATCGCTCATGGCGGTCATGACGGCGACGGAACCCGTGAGCTTGAGTGCGCACGAGTAGTCGACCATCAGCGCCGCCGAGGTCTTGATAAGGCTGCGCGTGGTGAGCGCAACCAGGCCCGCGAGCAGGAAGTTCCACGGGACGATCTTGTTGGCGAGGTCCTCCATATGCGACTGGCCCTCGGATTTGAGCGAGTCGGCCGTCTGCACGAGCGAGACGATCGAGCGCAGTTTGGTCTGCGCCGTGTTGGCGCGCACGCGCACCAAGATGCTGCCGTCTTCCACGACGGTACCGGCGAACACGTCGTCGCCCACGCTGCGCTCAACGGCCAGCGGCTCACCGGTCAGGGTCGCCTGGTTGACCATAGCGCTCCCCTGCTCGACGACACCGTCGATGCAAATGGACATGCCAGTGCGCACGGCGACCAGATCGCCGGGCTCGAGCTCGGTCGCAACAACGCTTACCTCGGTATCGCCGACGACCTTTTGCGCCTTGTCGGGTACATCGAGCAGCGAGTTGATGAGCTCGTTTTCGCTCATGGCGCGGGTGTAGTCCTCGAGCAGCTCACCCACATTGAGTAAAAACATCGTTTGGCCCGCGGTGTCGACGTCGCGTTTGACGAACGAAATGCCGATGGCCGAAGCGTCGAGCACAGGAACGGTCAGGCGCGGCTGCGCCAGCTCATGAAGGGCAGCGCGCAAAAATGCCATGTAACCGGCCACGACAAACACCGCGCGCAGTGGCGTGGGCAAAAACCAGCGACGTGCGTAATGGGCACCGACGAGTGTCGCCAGGTCCATAACGAGTTTGTGCTTGCGCGGCTCGAGTTGCATCACGTAGCCCGTCTTTGCGTCGGCAATGGCCTGGGCATCGAGCGCACCGACGGCGACCAGCACGGCATCGCGGCGCGGCTCGTCATATTCGAGCGCCATCTGGCCAATACGGCCATAAACGCGTACCTTGTGCACGCCGTCGATATCGCCGCTGAGCTTAAGAAGTGCATCGAGATCGCTCTCTGGCACAGGACCCGCCAATTGAAGACGGGTCCTGCCGGGGATCTCGCTAATAATCGAGAATCTCATAGTTTGTGCCTGGGAGCGTTACTCGGCTGCCTCGTCAGCAGCGGCCTCGCTCTGGGTGATATAGGCCGCCTCGGCAACCATGTCATCGACATTGGCCTTGGCCTGCTCGACCATGTCCTGGTAGCAGTTCTTGACGCGCATGCCGCACGCGATACCCTGCACGCAGGCATTCTTTACCGGAGCGCTGGTGAGCAGCTTGATGCCGGCCGTACCGAGCAGAAAACCGCCACCGACAAGCAGGGTGTTAAACGTCGACTTCTTCATGTTGCTTCTCCCTTTTGCCGCATTGGACGCGGCATGGTGCCTCAGCACCCGAGTAAACAAGTTTGCTCGAGCACGCTTTTGAAAAATAGTTTAGTTTATCTAACTATTGAGGTCAACAAAGGTTAACTTTTTGGAAATCTTGGGGCGCGATGTGACCAAGGGACCGCCCCTGCTTCACATCCACAAAAAATGAGGGCGCCAACGGCGCCCTCATTCACCAAATTCCATTCAGCCTACCTGACCCGAACGGCCGAGTCGTTGCGGAACCCGGAAGCCCCGGCGGGGCGGGTGCTTGCTCAAAATGAGTTCCGCACGCAAAGAAGGCCACTTAATGTG
>CAJJZM010000151.1:0-2736 GCA_905197595.1 uncultured Collinsella sp. | reverse complement strand
CGCTCACGGCTCCGCAGGGTCGCGTTGAGGGAAGACGATCCGGCCTCCCGCCCTGCGCTCCGCAGCAGCCAGCGCCAAGCGCTAGTAGTTCACCACCTGCTCCTCAAAGTACGCCTTCGGGTGGTTACACACCGGGCACACCTCAGGCGCCTCGGCACCAACGTGCAGGTGCCCGCAGTTCAGGCACTTCCACACCTTCACGCCCTCGCGCTCAAACACCTCGCCCGACTCGATGCGCTCGACGAGTTTGTTGTAGCGCTCCTCGTGGGCCTTCTCGACGGCGGCGACGCCACGGAACTTCTCGGCGATCTCGGCAAAACCCTCCTCCTCGGCGGTCTTGGCGAACTCGTCGTACATCGTGGTCCACTCGTAGTTCTCGCCCGCAGCGGCATCACGCAGATTGTCCAGGGTATCGGGGACGGCGCCGTCGTGCAGATACTTAAACCACAGCTTGGCGTGCTCGGACTCGTTGCCCGCCGTCTCGGCAAAGATATTCGAGATCTGAACGTAGCCATCCTTCTTGGCCTTGGATGCATAGTAGCGATACTTGGTGTGTGCCTGGGACTCACCGGCAAAAGCGGTCTCGAGGTTCTTCTTGGTTTGGGAATTCTCAAAATCCATAGGTGTACTTCCCTTCAACGCATGCCGTCCGTAGGCTTCGAGCGGCCTCGTCTTTAGGATGCCCCTCAAGCCGAGAATTTAAACCTTACAATCCCGTTCTTCAGATTTGAGCGGGCTACACACTCAACCAACGATCGTCCTCGGCTCGGCAAAAGCCCTCGCGCTCCAGGTCAGCTAGAATGCCCGCGATCAAGTCGCACTCGACCGGCCCGCGCCCAGCCGCCGCTTCCATATCGTTAACGCCCACCACGGCATCAGCAAGCGTAATCCCCGCCGGTTGGCCATCGCGCGCTGCCAGCAACATGCGCACGATATGCGCGCGCTTTTGGCGACGTGAGCCCTCAAACTTTGATTGACGGCTATAGCCCGCCGAGCGCCTGGACGGATTGGGCAACGTCTTTTTTAGATATGCGCCGTAGTCCAGCAACGCGTAATACCACGCGCGCGGCGTGTCGGCATCATCGAGCGGCACGGCAAAGGGAGCGATCTCGTCGGTCGCCGCACCGGGGACCGCCGGACAGGCCGCCTGAATCAGCGGCACCAGCTCGCGGTCGGGAACAGCCGGTACATCGGGAAAGAAGTGATGCAGAAAGACCGTGCGTACGTTGGTCTCCAGATACACGCCTGGAAGGTCAAACGCAAACGACCGGATACCTTGCGCCGTTGCCGGGCCAATACCAGGCAGAGCGACCAAGTCACGCGTCTCACGCGGAAACTCACCGTCCCAGTCCTCCACAACGCGCTGAGCGGCCTTGTGGAGCGCCAGAGCGCGTCGGTTGTAGCCCATGCCCTGCCAAGCGTCCAAAACATCGGAAGGCGCGGCTTGGGCAAGCGCCTGCACGGTCGGAAAGCGATCGAGCCACGCCGGCATACGCGTCTCCACGCGTGGCACCTGTGTTTGCTGCAACATGACCTCGGAAAGCCAAATGATGTACGGATCGCGCGTGCGGCGCCACGGAAGGTCGCGATAACGCAGGACCCCTTCCGAACGAATCATCGAACGAAAGGGGTCCTGAATCATATCTATGCTCCTTATGCGGCGCTATTCCTCCCGGCATGTATACGCACAGGTGGCGTACTCGGGAAACGCTTCGCGGTCGGCGAACTTGGGATCGACGGCCGGGAACTGGCGGTGAGCGACGATGTCGCCGAGCGAAACGGAATCGAGGTAGTCGCGCATCAATGCTTGAGCTCCGGCCCACAGGGGATGATAGCAGCACGTGCCCATGCGCGCACAGTCGCCATCGGGTGCGGTGCAATCATTCATAACCATAGGGCCCTGAACGGCCTCGACGACCTGACGAATGGTAACGTCGTCCGGACTGACCTTGAGACGCATGCCACCGTGGACGCCACGCAGGCTCTCCACAATACCGGCCTGGACCAAACCGTGCTGAATCGAGCGGGCAAACGAATACGGGACATTGACCTCTTCGGCAGCGGTGCGAACAGAAAGCAAACGCTCCGGATCCTCGGCAAGCATCGCCAACATACGAAGGGCGTAATCAGTCTTCCTCGATATGTCCATTTTTCCCCTTTCAAGGAATACGAACAGCTCGAACGAGCTCCGGGGCCGAGCTTGTGTCGAGACGCTAAATGACCGCAGGACATCCAAATGGTAAATCGGATATCCACTGAATGCCGCGCTTGGAGCGAAATGCATCAGATGCGGCCTACAGTGCAATTTAGTATAGCCTAACCCCCTGTCTCGTTGAACAGGTGTTGCGCAACAAAGCTGTTGTTCAGACAAATATACTTATTAGATTTTACTTGCGTTCCCGAAGGGGCGGGGATTCTGGGCGAAGATGCGCCAGGGCGATCGTTCTATCGAAACAAAGTGCATCAAACGCAAAAAGCCACGTCCGAAGACGTGGCTTTAATTGCGTTGGCGGGAAGTACGGGGCTCGAACCCGCGACCTCCGACGTGACAGGCCGGCGCTCTAACCAAACTGAGCTAACTCCCCAGGCAGACGTTCGCGTTTGTTTCCGCTCGCGTGCGCTGCGGGGATTAGTATACACAGAAGTCTGTCCGGCGCGCAACAACTTTTTTGAAAAAATTTTTCGGTCCCTCCGGGAGGGTCTCCGGGGCTGGGGGCGGGGGTTAAGTTTGCTGCT
>CAJJZM010000150.1:0-2866 GCA_905197595.1 uncultured Collinsella sp. | reverse complement strand
TACCTGCCCCGCCGGCATCGCCACGCAAAACTGCCGCTTGCGTCGCGGCTTCCGCGGCAAGCCCGAGCACGTCGAGCACTTTATGCTCTTTGTTGCCGAGCAACTGCGCGAGGTCATGGCGAGCCTGGGCTTCCGCACCGTCGACGAGATGGTCGGCCATCCCGAGTGCTTGCGCCAGATCGAGGTCCCGGGCAACCGCAAGGCTAACCTGCTCGATCTGACGCCCGTGCTGGCAAGCGCGACCTGCGAGTTCGGTGCCCACATCCCGGGTGCCGACGGCCGTCACTTCCTGCCCCAGATGGCCGCGGACAGCGAGCTCGACAAGACGCTCGACTCCACGCTGTTTGTGCCCTACACGGCCGACGCCCGCGCACATCTGCGTCCGATTCGCTTCCGCGCCGATATCGCCAACGTCAACCGTTGCGTGGGCACCATCCTGGGCAACGCGGTGACCAAGGCGCATCCCGAGGGCTTGCCCGCCGGCTCCATCACCATCGATTGCGATGGTTCGGCCGGTCAGAGCTTTGGCGCCTTCCTGCCGCGCGGCATTACGCTCAACGTGTGCGGCGACGCCAACGATTACTTTGGCAAGGGCCTTTCGGGTGGCGAGGTGTCGGTGCGCCCCAACCCGCATGCGACCTACAAGTTCGACGAAAACATCATCGTGGGCAACGTTGCGTTCTTTGGCGCTACGAGCGGCCGCGGCTTCATTAACGGTCTGGCGGGCCAGCGCTTTGGCGTACGCAACTCCGGTGCCACCGTGGTGGTCGAGGGCTGCGGCAACCATGGCTGCGAGTACATGACGGGCGGTCTGGCGCTCATCTTGGGCGAGGTCGGACAGAACTTCGCTGCTGGCATGACGGGCGGCGTGGCCTATGTCTTTGACCAGTACGGCACGCTCGATGCCCGCGTGAACCACGAGAGCGTTGAGCTCAAGGCCCCGACTGCCGGCGAGCTGGAGCAGGTCCGTGCGCTCATCCAGGAGCACGTGGACGCGACGCAGAGCCCGCGCGGCATCAAGCTGCTCTACAGCTTTGAGACGATGAGCAAGCACTTTGTGAAGGTCATTCCGACCGAGTACGAGCGTGTGCTGGCGATTGTCGCCGCCGCCGAGGCCGTCGGCAAGACGCATGCGCAGGCCGAGGAGCTGGCGTTTGACATTGTGACCGGTCGCGCGAGTGACGCGGATGTTGCTCGCTTCGATGTTGCGGGCGGTGCTGCGGGTGCTGCGTCCGTGGCTGCCAGCCCTGCTGCTTCGACCAAGAAGGAGGCGTAAGTGCCATGGGTAAGCCCGGTGCTTTTCTTGATATCGATCGCGTGACCCATGAGCTGCGCCCCGTGGAGGAGCGCAGCCGCGATTTCGATCCGCTGTACGTGGAGCTCGACGACGACGCGCGCCGTGCCCAGGCGAGTCGCTGCATGATGTGCGGTGTGGCGTTTTGTCAGATGGGCGCGAGCTTTGGCAAGGCACGTCCGAGCGGCTGTCCGCTGCACAACCTGATTCCCGAGTGGAACGAGCTGGTGTACCGCGGCCGTTGGGACGAGGCTGCCGAGCGCCTGTCACTCACCTCGCCCATGCCCGAGTTCACGAGTCGCGTGTGCCCGGCGCTGTGCGAGGCCGCATGCAACCTGGGCTCGGTCGATGGCCAGCCCACGACGATTCACGACAATGAGCGCGCGATCAGCGACCATGAGTGGGCCAACGGCGGTCCGCGCCGCTTTGAGCCGGCAGGGGAGGGCGCACCCACGGTTGCCGTGGTGGGCTCCGGTCCTGCTGGTCTGGTGGCAGCATGGGAGCTTGCGCGTCGCGGTGCCCGCGTGACGGTGTTTGAGCGTGACGACCGCCCGGGCGGCCTGCTCATGTACGGCATTCCCAACATGAAGCTCGAGAAGTCCGTGGTCGAGCGTCGCGTGGCGCTCATGCGCGAGCTGGGCATTGTGTTCGAGCTGAGTGCCGACGTTACGAACCCTGCGGTGGCGGCCGAGCTCGATGACTTTGACGCCGTCGTGGTGGCTGCCGGCGCTCGTGCGCCCCGCGGTCTTTCGGCTGCGAACGTGGATGCTCCGGGCGTGGTGTACGCGGTGGACTACCTGACGGCTTCGACCGTCTCGGTGCTCGATGGTAGCGAGCCCGCGGTGAACGCGCGCGGCCTGGACGTTGTGGTCATTGGCGGTGGCGATACTGGAAACGACTGCGTGGGTACTGCCGTGCGTCAGGGCGCGCGCAGCGTGCGCCAGTTTGAGTTCTTGCCGGCTGCGCCCGATAAGCGCGCGGCGAGCAACCCCTGGCCGCAGTGGCCCAACGTTAAGAAGACCGACTACGGCCAGCAGGAGGCTATCGCTGCGATGGGTGGCGAGATGCGTGCCTGGGGCGTTGATACGCTTGAGGTGCTGCTGGACAAGAAGGGTGCGGCTGCGGGCCTGCGCGTGGTCGATCTGGACTGGTCGGCGGGAAAGCCCGAGCGCATCGCGGGCTCCGAGCACGAGGTGCCGGCGCAGCTGGTGCTCATCGCCTGCGGCTTTACGGGTCCCGAGCATGGCGTGTTCGATGCGGTGAACGTACCTGTTGCCACGGCGGGCCGTCCGCTGCCGGTGATGGCTGCCGAGGGCTCGCACCTTGCGGCCCGTGTCGACGGCGTCGTCGCGGATGCCGCACCGGTGTACGTGGCGGGTGATGCCCGCAACGGCAGCTCGCTCGTTGTGAGTGCCATGGCCGATGCCCTGGCCTGTGCAGCCGAAGTCGCCGACGCGCTGGCACTGTAAGGTAGTCATTCAAGAACGTCCATTACAGTCGAAATTGTCAGCCCGGGCCCGTCTCGGGCTACGATTGAGGCGCGCCCAGAACGGGCCGCCGACCGGGCGCCCG
>CAJJZM010000149.1:0-2870 GCA_905197595.1 uncultured Collinsella sp. | reverse complement strand
GAGCAGGGGACTCTTAATCCCAAGGTCCAGGGTTCGACCCCCTGACGGCCCACCAAAGCATGTTTAGACGGTCAACGAAAGTTGGCCGTCTTTTTTGTTGACCTTTCATGGGGTCGAACCCGAAAGGGCACGGCCGCTTTCACAGATCGAGTCTACCCTGGGGATCGGTAAAACCGTCAGTACCTTCCTTGAGCTTCTTCTCCGCTGCCTTCACGCGACGCTCGAGCTTTTTTGTATCCTCAGCAGGTGGCAGGTTCTCGGGGACAATTCCGCGGTCGATGGGGCTGCCACGCACGCTTGTGTTGTTCTCGACGTGCTCTTGCTTGATCTGGTCCAGACCGTACAGGTCGTGTTCCTCGGCGTTGAAGGCCGTCATCGAGTTCGTAAGGTCCTTTGCTTTGATGAGGACATCGGCTAACCTGTCCGCCAATGCCGCGCTCTTGGATATGCCGAGCTGCTGCTTCATTTCCGCCGTGCTTCTGCCGCCGAATAACGCTTCGTCGCCCTTCGACTTGATGATCGCGAATCCTTTGGAGTCCACGCCGCGTTTGAACGCAATACCCGAGAGCTGTTTCTCTGAATCGGATAGCGAGTGGCGCGCCTGTAAGCGCTGAATCTCTGCGAAGCGCTGCTCTATGAGCTCTTGGCGGCGCGTCTGCACGGCAAAGTATGCCTGGGCGAGCGCGATCTCTGGCTTGTTTGAATCTCCGTTTTGGGCGATTAAATAGCATGCATAGCGCGTAAGCTTGTAGTCTTTAACCGCGCGAGCGGCGACACCGGCAGTTATCATTTTCGTGGTGTCACGAAAATGGGAATCAACTGGAGTTTTTTGTTTCGCACGAGACTTTTGCCCTCTTAACAACTTCGGCGAAGTTCTCCCATCGAGTGTATCCCATGGGTTCCATTAAATCGCGTGCGAGCCAATACTCAACGCCGTCTTCCACATTGGCGCAGCTATCAAGTTCGACACGCCACTTCTCGATATCTCTACTGTCCATATCTCCTCCTCGCTGATCTATTGTCTATGCGCGCTTTGCCCGCTCTGTACTCAGAATAAGGATACGCTGCCGTGCGGACACGAATGGGCCCCGTGCCACTTCGAGGTCACGGGGCCCATAGATATCGATTAGTTGTGCTCTGCTCTAGATAGGTGTCCAGTTTAATTCGATCGATAGTGCGAACCCAGGCTTTCGGTCCGCTTGCGCATGGCTTTGACCATCTCCGTTGCCAGCTGATTCTGCGATTGCAGGCGGGCGAGGGCTGCGATCTCGCTGCCATTGGCATGCGGCTTGCTCAGCGCCGTTGCCTCGTCTTTCAGGCTTTCAAGCTGTTGCAGGGCCTTGGATAGACCTGCTTCGGTCCTGTTGATCATGCAATAGGTGCTCATCGTGTGCTTAAGGCTGTGTGTCAGGCGTTCGGCATCTGTTGTGGCAATGCCATACTGAGGGAGGGCGATATCCATCGGAGCGGCCGCCTCGGGAGCGTCCAGCGCTGCTCGAGCTGCCGATGCGCCCGCGATGCGCCCGAATACGATGCCATTGGCACTCGACAAGCCGCCGATGCGGTCGGCGCCGTGCATGCCGCCTGTTGCCTCACCGCAGGCGTAGAGGCCCTCAACGCCCGTGTACGCGGTCTTGTCGATTTTGATACCGCCGTTGGCGGCGTGGGCATACATCGCCACGCGCATCTCGTCGGTCGGCGCGATGCCGTGCTCGTCTTGTAGCCAGGTGGCAAAGGTCTGCACAAACTCGGGGACGTCCTCGCGGGGGAAGTCGTAGTGGAGCGCCAGGCCCTCTGCACCTGCCTGATCTATGACGAGGTCGATGGCGCGGGAGGCCAAGCGCGAGGTGAAAGGACCATATCCAGAGCGCTGCTCAAGCAGATCGTTTAGCTTGCCGTCGGCAATATCGACCGGCTGGTCTACATGTACGTAGCGCCAGGTTTTCTCGTTGAAGACCAGGTTGCGCTTGGGCTCGATGAAGCCGGGCATCATCTGCATGAATTCTATATTAGTAAGCGATGCGCCGTGCGCCAGTGCGATGGCCTGCGAGGAGCTGAGCACATCAGCCGACGTAAGGCTGCGCTCGAACAGGCCGCCTGTGCCACCGGCTGCGATGATCGTGGCCTTGGCAGCAAAGGGCACGATTCGATTTTCGGTAAGGTCGTAGAGCACGGTTCCGGTGATTCTGCCGTTCGTGTTCTCAACAAGGTCGATAAGCTCATGGCGGGGGAGCAGGCGAATGCCGAGCGACTCGATCCGGGTCGTCAGAGCGTCCTCAAGGGGCTTACGGGTGAGGCCGCGCCACATGCGCGTCTTGTGGTCAAAACAGGGGATAAATTGCTTTTGCTGGGCGCTCTCAGCGCTTTGCGGACGCTGGAGCTCAACGCCTAGGTCTTGCTCGAGCCATTCAATTGCTTGGGGAATGCTGTGGACAAACGTCTGGACAAGCTCGGGGTCGGCGACGCCGCCACCAACGGTCTGGATGGTATCGATGAGGTCTTGTTCGTCGTCTTCGTTAACGGGTCCGATAAGCCCTAGGCCCCAGGTTCCGGGGAAGAAGCTCGATCCACTCATAGTCTTTCCGGCGCTTGCCACAGTGACGGTTGCACCCGTGCGTGCCGCTTCGATGGCGGCGCAAAGGCCCGCAATGCCAGATCCAATTACCAGTACGTCAGTCGATTCCATCGGATTCCTTTCTCGTCCGGCGCATTGTCGCACGGGTGATCGGCAATGGGGCCGCAAAGACTCGGCAAATCGGTAAAGGGCACATATGGCAGGTGGGCGTCATGGACGCTCTGGCGCTCCGTCTCATCACATCTCGTATTTCGCCCCAACTGATATATCGGCATTCGCTACCCTGCGACAGCGC
>CAJJZM010000148.1:0-2942 GCA_905197595.1 uncultured Collinsella sp. | reverse complement strand
AGCCAATTGATATAGGTAAGCGATGGCGGTGCCGGTGTGGACTTGGATCTTGGCCGTACCCCTGACAACGTTGCTGATGCCCGTATCGGCTAACAAGCCCAGCGAGGCGTGATCTAGCTCCCACTCTAGACCGTGTTCGCTTACAACCGTCCCAGGGGCTATGGCGATGATGGAAAACGTTTTGCCTTCGGCGCCCTCAATGGTCCACGATTCGCCTGCGCGAAGGATGCGGGCGACCACCTTGTCCTCGGCAATCCAGGCAGGGGCATCCTCGTAGCCCGCGAGCAGCCCCAATACGGATAAAGCCATGTCGGGGCGGCCGCCCGTAGCGCAAGTCGCGACCACTTCGGCACCCGGCCAGCGACGGCGGACGGCATCGAGCGCCAGAGCCAGATCTGTATAGTCCTTGTAGGGGTCGTGGCGTTCAACTTCAAAGTCGGTGGCGGCATCGACCATCGCACGGCCTGCGTCGCTCACCGTGTCGGCATCCCCCACATAAACGTCGCAGCCCAGACAGGCGCCCAGCAGCGCGTCGAGCCCGCGGTCCACGGCGACAACGTGGTCACACTCCCCTGCTAACTTACGCAACAGATCCGCGCTCGCCACCACGGGCGAGCCGCAGACCACTAATACCTTGCAAGCCACAGCCCTCGCCTATCCCTCAAACGAAAGCACACGGGCCAGATCCAGGTCTTCATAGCTGTCGATAAAGATATCGCAGTTGTCGCGAACCTCGTCGCGCTCCATACGGCCATGCGGGTCATAGATGCCTACACGCTTAAAGCCGGCGGCGCCAGAACTCTTTAGGCCAAAGACGGCGTCCTCAAACACCCATGTGCGCTCAAACTTGTGCCCATGGCGCTCCTCAAGGCGGCGTAGCGCCAGCTCGTATACGTCGGGGAACTGCTTGGAGCGCCCGGCCTCGCCCGTCGTGGTCATCAACTCCATGTAGGCATCGAGGCCCGCACCCGCAAGGGCGGACTGCACCAGCTCGGCCGGCGTGGACGTGGCAACGCACATGGCAATACCGGCCTCCTTCGCCCGCTCCAAAAAAGCCAGGAGCCCCTCGCGCGGCGGCACCTTTGAGTACCCATCGATCAAAATGTCGCTCAGCTCGCGGTACAGCTCCTCGCCATTCGCACCAATGCCCCACGTGTCGTGGTAGGCCTGGCACTCGTCCTCCAGCGACAGGTGCTCAAACTGGGCAAAATCGTCAACGGTCACGTCGACACCGTGGCGGTGCAATAACTCTGGCTGGGCATAGGCCCAAACGGGGGTGCTATTAACCAGCGTGCCGTCGCAATCGAAAATAAAAGCAACCTTGGGAGCGGCGGTATGGGACATAAACGAACCTTTCGATATCAAATGGTAAACATCCTGCTAAAAACGTTTTACCAAACGTCAGCCAAACAATTTTGAAACCCAAATTGGTAAAACTGTCAAGAGTTTTACCACGGCAATTCTGCCAGTGGTATAAACATGTCGCTTACCGATTAAACGCCCCAGCAAATCCGCTTTCGTCCATAAAACTAACGCACAGGTGTTATCGTAGTTTCTGCCGAAAGTTCCACCGAGCACGCGAGGTGGAACGAATCATAGAACTATCGCCGTCCCTTCGATTCGTGCAGCCTTGGACCTTTCGCATCTAGTCACCAAGGCAACATGCTGCCGCGTCATGATGGGATCAAACGTGAGCGATACAAAGCTAAAGCCAGCAACTAAAAAGCCCGCTACCCGTAAAGCCGCCCCGCACGCACCGGAACTCTCCAAGGACGATGTCTACCTGTTTGGCATCGGCACGTGGGAGCGCAGCTGGGAAAAGATGGGCGCGCATCCCGACACGCAGAACCGTACGCGCGGCTGGCGTTTTTGCGTTTGGGCGCCCGATGTAAAGAGCGTGCATGTCATTGGCGAATTTAACGACTGGAATGAAGAAGCCAACCCGCTGGTGCCCGTGCATACGAGCGCTATCTGGGAAGGCTTTATTCCTGGTGCCGAGCAGGGCCAGCTGTATAAATACCTCATCGAGACCAACGAGGGCGAGAAGCTTTACAAGGCCGATCCGTATGCCTTTAAGGCCGAGTGCCCTCCGGGAACGGCGAGCGTGCTGTGGACCCTCGATGGCTACAAGTGGAACGACGCCGCATGGCTCAAGCGCCGCGCCAGCCATAACCACATGTCGCAGCCGCTTAACATCTACGAGGTGCATATTGGCTCGTGGAAGCGCCACGGCGATGCGCCGCAGGGCGAGCCGGACGAGTACGGCAACTACCCCGGTCCCATGGATCCCTTCCCCGCACAGCGCGGCGAGTTCTATACCTACGACGATCTGTCGGTGGAGCTCGTGGACTACGTGCGCGACATGGGCTACACGCATATCGAGGTCATGCCGCTTATGGAGCATCCCTTTGATGGCTCCTGGGGCTACCAGACGACCGGCTACTACGCCGCCACGTCGCGCTACGGCAACCCGCAGCAGCTCATGCACTTTATCGATGCATGCCACGAGGCAGGCATCGGCGTGATCATGGACTGGGTGCCCGGCGGTTTTTGCGCCGACTCCCACGGCCTTGCTACCTTTAACGGCCATATGCTGTTTGAGCACGAGATTCACCCCAACTGGGGCACGCACAAGTTCGACTTCGCCCGTGGCGAGGTCCGCTCCTTCCTTGTTTCCAACGTGCTGTATTGGCTCGAGAACTTCCACGTGGACGGCATTCGCATGGACGGCGTGTCCAGCATGCTGTACCTCAACTTTGGCATCGACGATCCGGGCCAAAAGAAGTTCAATAAGTACGGTACCGAGGAGGACCTGGACGCCAGCGCTTTTATCCGCCAGGTCAACTGCGCCGTGGAGGCCCACTTCCCTGACGTGATGATGATGGCCGAGGAGTCCACCGCGTGGCCGATGGTCACGAAACCCGCTTCCGACGGCGGCCTGG
>CAJJZM010000147.1:0-2995 GCA_905197595.1 uncultured Collinsella sp. | reverse complement strand
AGAGCGCTTGACTGGCAGTCAAGAGGTCAGGGGTTCGATCCCCCTCGTCTCCACCATCGTGAATATAAAGGCCTTCGGAATTCCGAAGGCCTTTTTTCATGCCAAAATACCTCGCGCAACAAACCCAATCCACACCAACAAAAAGTTGCACAATTTATTTCACATGTCTGTACATAGTTTGTTAGCCAAACTCAATTACCAGTGCAGCTCGCTGCTCCATGTGGGTCACAGGAACGTCCCTAACCGCCGCCGGCACCCCAATAACCTGTGCCAACGTGAACAACTTCCCAAAACAACCCCCTTTAGCACGTCAAATGAACGATATGTTGTCCAACGCAGCCCAAATCAGTTTCACTAACAGCTTGTGCTAGGATATCTAACGTTACATGGGTTCAACTGTGCTCACGGCTCCAGCAAGTCACAAAGCGCAGGGTCGATCAGCATCCGGCCGTAACGGCGGTGCCAGAAACACCACGAGCTCCAATATCGATTGCCATGCGCGATTTTGCACTTGTTTTTGTGGCTATTTATAAGTTTTCATTGGACAGTGCAATACGTTATTACGGCACACCACAGCAGTCTTTAGCTGTTTGCGTGCGGTCCAGTTTTATACCCGCTTGACTGGGCCGCACGCAGCCAGCTGGGGTCGCGGTTATTTTTGCGATACACGTCCGCGACTCTAGCAACTGCACATATACATACCGTTCACGGTGGGGCAGAGCCACGCGCTTGTCTAACTGGGCTCAGGGTTTGAATATGGAGCGCCTTCGCGCACAAGCGCCCTGGCGAAGCCATACCCAAACCCCGTGAGTTACACGTAAGACAGCAAGGGGGTGGTGCTCGTGTGGTATGTGATCCAGGTCATTAACGGTCGCGAAGACGTAATGCGCGAGCGCATCGAGCGTATGGTGCCGGCGAGCGCCATGCAGGAGCTCTTTTATCCCCAATTTCAAACCGAGATCAAAGTACACGGCGAATGGGTCAGTACGACCAAGCCGCTCTTTCCCGGTTATCTTATCTGCGATACGGCAGATCCCCGCACCGTGCAACAGTATCTGCTACGCATGGACGACTTTGCCCGGGTGTTATCCCAGGACGGTCAGTTTGTGCCGCTGGCAAAAGAAGAGGTCCAGCTTATTGACGGCTTTACGCATAGGGGAGACCGCATAGTGCCCATGAGCGAAGCCCTTAAAGACGGTGACCAGGTCGTAGTTACGGCAGGCCCACTGCTGGGTCACGAAGGCCTTATCAAAACCATTAACAGACGCAAGAGCACTGCTTATTTGGAGCTCGACCTGTGCGGCCGACGCGTAACTACGCGCGTTGGCCTCGCCGTGCTTTCAGCCGAGCAGCGCGTCATGCGCAACCTTAAAAAGGCGATCGCCTAGCTGCAAACGGTCGCTACTCAGAACAGGGAGGATCCCCGACCCGGGGACGAAGTGTTGGAAGAGAACGTGTCGGATAAAACTCAATATACAACGGATGCGCCCGCGGGGGCGGCACTGATTGCTCAGGCCATGGACCGGCGTGAGGGCGTCGGCCGCTACAGGGCCATGCAATCCATTATGGACTGGGATCGCTCGCGCCTTGCCTACCGCACCGTTAAGCGCGCGTTCGACATCGTGTTCAGCGGCTGCGTGCTGGCTGTCATCGCCGTACCCAGCCTTGTGCTCGCCGCGGCCATCCGCCTTGAGAGCGAGGGCAACCCGTTCTACAGCCAGATCCGCGTGGGCCAGACCCACCGTGACGGCAGCCTATCAACCTTCCGCATGTGGAAGTTCCGCTCCATGTACAAGGACGCCGACGAGCGCCTCGCCGAACTCAAGGAGCAAAACGAGATTGCCGGGGCCATGTTCAAGATGAAGGAGGACCCCCGCGTCACCAGGATCGGCAGGTTCATCCGCAAGCACTCCATCGACGAGTTTCCGCAGTTCCTGAACGTCTTTCTGGGCCAGATGTCAGTGGTGGGTCCGCGTCCGCCGCTGCCGAATGAAGTCGCGGAGTACACCGAGTACGACCTGCAGCGCCTAGCTGTAAAGCCCGGAATCACCGGCTGGTGGCAGGTTACTGAGCGCAACTCGACGGGATTCGACGGCATGGTCCGTCGCGACTTGGAATATATCGCCAAACGAGGCGCTTTCTTCGATTTGAAAATAATCCTACTCACAGTAATTGAGGTTATCAGCGGAAATGGCGCTTGCTAAAGAGACAAGAGAGAAATACGAAGACGCCAGTTCAAGGGTTGTTCTTCCCGGGCGAATTGAAATCTTGGGCGCGCCCGTCGACCCCTGGACGATGGAGCAGACCGTCGAGGCGGCCGACGTCCTCATCAAGGAGGGGCGCTTCGCCCATTTGATCGGCGTGAACGCCGACAAGTTGCTGCAGATGCGTGACGATCCCGAGATGGATGCGTGCGTGCGCCGCTGCGAGATCGTAAACGCCGATGGCGCGTCCATGGTCATGGCCGCCAAGAAGCTGGGCGTGGACTTGCCCGAGCGCGTGGCCGGCATCGACCTCATGTGGGAGCTGTGTGGGCTGGCCGAGCGTGAGGGGTACAGCGTCTACCTGCTAGGCGCCAAAGCCGCAGTGGTCGCAAAGACCGCCGAGGTACTGTCCGAGAGGTATCCCAATATGGTCCTTGCGGGTTACCGTGACGGCTACTTCGGCGAAGACGAGTTCGATGCCGTGGTCGCCGAGGTTGAGCAGGCCGAGCCCGACATCGTGTTTGTGGGCATCACCTCGCCCAAGAAGGAACGCCTGATCGAGCGTTTCCGCGAGCTGGGCGCCAAGGGCGCTTTCGTGGGCGTGGGGGGTTCGTTCGACGTGGTCTCCGGCAACATCCCGCGCGCCCCGATGTGGATGCAGCGCGCGAACCTGGAGTGGCTCTTCCGCATGATGCAGGAGCCCAAGCGCCTGGTGAAGCGCTACGTGGTCGGCAACACCCGTTTCTACATGCTTCTCCGCAAGGAGTCAAAGAGGAGCAAGGCCAATGACT
>CAJJZM010000146.1:0-3196 GCA_905197595.1 uncultured Collinsella sp. | reverse complement strand
TGAACAGCTCGCTCGAGAGCCTGCATGTACGCATGCCGCGTCATTGCGAAAACGGCCTGGCCGTTGCCAAGTTCCTGCAGAGCCATCCCAAGGTACGCTTCGTGAGCTATCCGGGCCTGGAGGGCGATAAGTACTATGACCTGGCTCAGAAGTACATGCCCAACGGCACCTGCGGCGTTGTGAGCTTTGGCTTTAACGGTGGTCGCGCGGCAGCCGAGACCTTTATGAAGAGCCTCAAGCTCGCCCAGATCGCCACGCATGTGGCCGACGCCCGCACTTGCTGCCTGCATCCTGCTAATGCCACGCATCGCCAGATGAACGACGAGGAGCTCATCGCCTGCGGTATCTCCGCCGACATGGTGCGCCTGTCGTGCGGCCTCGAGGACACGGCCGATCTGATTGCCGACCTTGAGCAGGCGCTCGAGCAGTGCTAGGCTAGCGTTCGCACAAGGCGCCGATGCTGGCAGAAAGCTTCGGCGACCTTTCGTTCCGATTCCGTAGGCGGGACCCCAATCGCGACTGTTTACAGGCGATTGGGGCCCCGTTTTTGCGTTGCACGATAGAAAGGATATACATGGAGAAAACTGCCGAGCAGCTGCGCCGCGAACACATTGCCCTAGAGGGCGACACCCACGGTAAGAATAAATGGGCGATTCTGTTCACCGTGCTCGTCATGACCTTTATGGCGTGTCTGGATGCGAGCATCGTGACGGTGGCGCTCCCAGTGATGCAAAAGGAGCTGGGGGTGGGTCTCGACCGCATTCAGCTCGTGAGCTCGGTGTATCTGCTCGCGACGTGCGTCGCCATGCTGCCGTTTGGCCGCTTGGGCGATGTGCGCGGCAAGGTGAATGTGTTCCAGCTTGGTGTAATCGTCTTTACGGGTGGCTCGTTGCTTTGCGGGCTTTCGGCTTCGCTCGAGGTGCTTATCTTGGCGCGTTTCGTGCAGGGCATTGGCTGTGCCGCCGCGATGGCCAACAATATGGGCATCATCACCGAGTCGTTTCCGGCGCGTGAGCGCGGCCGTGCCATGGGCATTCTGGCGACCTTTGTGGCTCTTGGCATGATGTGCGGCCCCGTGCTCGGCGGCGTGCTGGTGGCGAGCTTTCCCTGGGAGAGCATCTTCCTTATCAATCTGCCCATTGGCGTAATCTCGTTTATCGTGGGACTCTATACGCTGCCGCATGTGAAGCCGGAGGCTGGCGAACGCCCTATGCCGTTGACAGAGGCGGCGCGTCGCTGCTTTGCGAGCTCGGCTTTCACGATTAACCTGGCTTGCATGCTTATCGTGTTCGTGGGTATCGGTGCCTCCGAGTTTGTGCTGCCGTTCTACTTTCAGGATGCCCACGGCTTTAGCTCCGATATCTCCGGCCTGTTGTTTTTGGCGATGCCGGTCGTGAATGCCTTTGTGGGCCCGCTTTCGGGCTCGGTGTCCGACCGTGTTGGTTGTGAAGCGCCCACGGCCGTTGGCCTGGGCGTGTACGTGTGCGGTCTCTTTGCGGTGAGCACGCTTGACGAGCACTCTTCCATCTTGATGATCGTGTGCTGCGTCGCGTTTATGTCGTGCGGCACGTCGATCTTCCAGAGTCCCAATAATTCGCTGTATATGGGTTCGGCTCCGCGTGAGGCGCTTGGCTTTGCGGGCAGCTTGAGCAGCTTGGCGCGCTATGCGGGCATAGCGCTGGGTATTAATGCGGCGTCGCGCATCCTGTATGGACAGACGAGCGCGGCGATGGGCAAGACGGTCACGAGCTATGTGGCGGGTCGTCCGGACGTGTTCCTCTTTGGCTTCCGTTTGGTATTCTACGTGCTGATGGCCGTTGCTACCGTGGGCTTTGCGCTCACATTGGTACGTTTGGTGAGGACGCGCACCCGGCATTAGCGTGTTGGGAGGCTGTCTGCCACGAATCGGGCCTGTCTACTGGTCTTGCAGCTTTATGGTGCGATACGGCTTGTGGGGCGGTCGGGGGTCGGTCCGTGGTAGACTATCGAGCAACGTTTATTAATCGCGCGGTATCGTTGCCGCGAGAAGGGGTTGCGCCATGCAGGAGCTTGAGGATCGTATTCGCCATGACGGCATCGTAAAGGCCGGTAACGTCCTTAAGGTTGATGCCTTCCTCAACCACCAGTGCGACGTTGAGCTGTTTGACCACATGGGCGCCGAGTGGGCCCGTCTGTTCAAGGATGTCGAGATCAACAAGATCCTGACGATTGAGGCTTCGGGCATTGGCATGGCTTGCATCGCGGCTCAGCATTTCGGCGGTGTGCCGGTGGTCTTTGCCAAGAAGGCGCAGTCCATCAACCTCGACGGCGAGCAGTATGCCACGACCATCTACTCCTTTACCAAGCAAAAGGAGTACCCGGTCATCGTTGGCAAGCGTTTCCTGTCCGAGGGCGACAAGGTCCTGATTATCGACGACTTCTTGGCCAACGGCTGTGCGCTCGAGGGTCTTATCAAGATCTGCGAGGCTGCGGGTGCCGAGGTGTCCGGTATTGGCATTGCAGTGGAGAAGGGCTTCCAGGGCGGCGGCGATAAGCTCCGCGAGCGTGGCTTCCGCGTCGAGAGCCTGGCCCGTATCGCCGATATGGACTGCGAGACCGGCGAGATTACCTTCGCCTAAGCGCGCAACACAAGCGATTGGTATGCGATGTGACAAAGGGACCGTCCCTTTGTCACATTTTTTGTATGAGGGGAGGTGTTGATATGGATGAGAACAAGATGGGATGGCGCGAGTATGCGCGCTATGCCGAGATGTCGACCGAGGAGTTGGCGCGCGATTGCGAGGTGCAGGTGTTTCGCGCGACGGGTCCGGGCGGACAGGGCGTCAACACGAAGGACTCGGCGGTGCGTATGAAACATATCCCTTCGGGAATTACCGTGACGGCGCGCGAGAGCCGCAGTCAGTTCCAAAACCGTAGTAGCTGCCTGCGTAAGCTGCGCGCTGAGCTCGAGCGTCGCGGGCGTCCACCGCGCCGACGCGTAAAGACCAAGGTGCCTCAGCGCTCTCGTCAGCGCAGGCTCAATGACAAGCACTTCAACGCCATTAAAAAGGCCAACCGTCGCAAGCCGGGCAGCGACGAATAGCTTCCTCATAAGTTGCGGTGAAATAGGGACTGTTTTGCGGCATTTGCTGCATAAACAGTCCCTATTTCACCGCAACTTAGGGATGGCTAGTGGGTGGGGTGCCAGACGAGGAGG
>CAJJZM010000145.1:0-3214 GCA_905197595.1 uncultured Collinsella sp. | reverse complement strand
TCGGAAGTCTTCCGGGGGTATTTGCAAGAATCTTCCAGGAAGCTTTCGGAATCCGCCAGGTGGCAGCCGGTGGATTTGGAGCAGTGCTGATGAACGGAGTAAAACGTGGATTATTTTCGAATGAAGCTGGTTCAGGCTCTGCGCCATGTGCGGCAGCGGCAGCAGAAAGCGAGATGAAACCGCGGCGTGAAACCATATCGAACATATTCAACCCTTTCGAACGTTTTGCCCGGACGCCACACCGCGGGCTTTATTCTGCAATCAGATTATACTTCTGCGGGAATAGTGATAGTGAGAAATTATTCTCTCCAGAGAATATAGTTTCAAGTTACCGTGCACCTCGGTGTCGCTTCAGCGGAAAACAATAGCGGAGCGACCGATGAGGTCGCCTCGCCGCAGGTAAACCGCCTAGTTGGTATGTCCGCCGCCCGCTGTCATCTGAGCCGCATGCTCCAGCTGGTCGCTCACGGCCTCCCAGCTTTCGCGAGCCGCTTTCGTAGATCCCGGAAAGTTGATGACAAGCGTATGCCCACGCTGCATGCACACGGCGCGCGAGAGCATGGCGCGGCGCGTCTTGGTCATCGAATACGCGCGGATTGCCTCTGCAATACCCGGCACATCGCGGTCACAGACAGCACGCGTCGCCTCGGGCGTCACGTCGCGCATCGAAAGCCCCGTGCCGCCGCAGGTGAGCACGACATTGGCGTGGCACTCATCGGCGGCTTCCACAATGGCATCACCGATCTCACTGACGTCGTCGCGCACGACCACATGTGAGGCGACCGTCCATCCCTGCGCCTCGATAAGCTCCTCGAGTGCGGCACCCGCCTCGTCCTGGGCAAGGTCGCGCGTATCCGAGCACGTCACGATCGATATCTTCAACTCCATAGCGTTCCTCCTATAGCGCCGTTCCCTCGGGCAGGTCGACGCGCACAACGTCCACGACATCTCCCGCCTTGAGCTCACACGGCCCTTCGTCAATACGCAGCAGGCAGTTGGCCCGCTGCATCGTGCCGAGTAGCGCCGAATTCTGCGTCTTGGCCTCGGTCACCAGCATCTCACCGGTCTCGGGGTCGCGCAAAACCGTGGCGCGATCGAAGAAGCGTCGGTTCTGGCGCTTCTTCACGCCGTGCGTGAGCGTCGCCTGCTGTACGGGACGCGCGCCCTCGGCAAAGCCGCGCATCTTGCGGATCGCTGGACGGGCGAGCATTTCAAAGCCCACATACGCCGCGGCCGGATTGCCTGAAAGCCCCAGGTAGGGCTTACCCCCGAGCAAGCCAAACGTGATGGCCTTGCCGGGACGCATCGAGATGCGGTCAAACAGCACCTCGCCCTCGCGCCGGACGAGCGCCGTCACATAGTCGTAATCGCCCGCAGAGGCGCCGCCGCTCGTAATGACAAAATTGCACTCTTGCACCGCGCGATGCACCAGCTCGGCAATCTCCTGCTCATCATCGGGCGCGATGCCGTAGAACACCGGCTCGGCGCCGGCATCGAGTGCCTCGGCCATCAGCGCCGAGGAGTTGGAATCGCGAATCTGACCGCGCGCCGGCACCTTACTCGGTGCGACCAGTTCCGTGCCCAGCGAGATGATGCCCACACGCGGGGCAGCGTGCACCTTCACGCTCGCATATCCGGCGCTTGCCAGCAGACCCGCGCCCGCCGGAGCCACGACCTCGCCGGCGTGCATCACAACATCGCCGGCATGGGCCTCCTCGGCGGCAGAGCGAACGTTCTCCCCTACCTTGGCAGGCGCCGAGAACCTCACACGCGAGTCCTCGTTGCCATCGCCGTCGAGCACATCGACAATCTCGTATTTCACCACGGCGTCGGCACCTTCGGGCACCGGCGCGCCTGTCATAATGCGGACCGCCTCGCCCGCGCCGATAGCGCCCTCAAACACATGGCCCGCGGCCTCGTGTCCGATAACGTCGAGCGTCACCGGCACCTCGCCAGATGCCTGCGCCAAGTCCGCCGAGCGCACGGCATATCCGTCCATAGCACTGTTGGCAAACGGCGAGATGTCGATATCGGCCACCGCGTCTTCGGCCAAGGGAAAACCAGCCGCCTGCCATACCGGGATCTCGATGAGATCTGTCGGAGCAACGTGCGACAGAACAATCGACTGCGCGTCCTCCAGCGGAATGAGTTTCTCTGCCATGTGCACCTCTTAATGCTACGGCGCACAACAGTGGCGCCGGTTCTTTATGCTTGTCTCAGTATAATCCCCCGGCGCGCGACCGCGACTTGGCCTGTACCCGCAAATACACCTGTCGGTTGCAGGCCGCGAAACGGAATGGAAACCAACCCACCGGCTCGTCGCGTTTACCACGTTCTATAATGCTCGTGTTGCAACCAAAAAGAGGAACGTATGGCTCATAACGACAAACCCGAAAGCGCAAACGAGGCGCAGGATCATTCCCAGCCGCTCGACGACGGCGGCTTTTTCTCCCTTAACGACGTCATCATGGCAGGCAGGCAACAACTCACCCGCTCCGAGCATCTCTTGGCTGCCGACACGCGCCGTAACGCCCGCAACCTACTCGCGAGCGCCAAGTTGCTCGTACTCGTCGTCATCGTCTCGCTCGCCATGGGCGTTGCCGCTTGGGCGTTTTTGGCCTCGCTGAATATCGCGACCGACTATCGCGAACACCATGCATGGATTTACGCACTGCTTCCCGTTGTGGGCGTTGCCACCGCATGGGTGTACAAAAACCACGGCCTTGCTGCCAAACGAGGTAACAACCTGGTCATCGACTCCGCTCTAGGCACACGCCTCATCCATATGCGCATGGCCGTCCTCACCTTCGTCTGCTCCACGCTCACGCACCTAACGGGCGGGTCGGCCGGTCGCGAGGGCGCCGCGGTGCAGATTGGCGGCACCATCGCCAGCAACATCTCGAGCCTCGCCCACCTCAAAAAGCACGACCACCACGACCTCATGCTCGCCGGCATCTCGTCGGCCTTTGGCGCCGTATTCGGTTCGCCCCTTGCCGGAGCTTTCTTTGGCATGGAGATGTGCTTTATCGGCAAGATCGACTACACCGCGGGCATCTACTGCCTGGTCGCCTCGTTTACCGGCTACTTTACATCACTCGCCCTGGGTACCGAGTACGAAGCGAATGTCATCGCCAGCGTTCCCAACATGACACCACGGACGGTTGCCATCGTTGTTATCAGCGCAATTATCTTCGGCCTGACGGCACGCCTCTTT
>CAJJZM010000144.1:0-3219 GCA_905197595.1 uncultured Collinsella sp. | reverse complement strand
CCACCGCGGTCGCCATAGCCACCACGGTTGCCGCCAAAGCCGCCGCGACCGCCACGGTCGCCGCCACGGTCACCAAAGCCGCCACGGCCGCCACGATCGCCACCGCGACCGCCACGGTCACCGCCGCGGCCACCGCGATCGCCAAAGCCGCCGCGACCGCCACGGTCGCCGCCACGGCCACCGCGATCGTCACGGCCACCGCGAGGACCGCGGTCCTCGTCCAGGCCCATGGCGACGAGCGGAGCGATAACCTTATCGAGAGCGGCCATCAACTCGGTGGCCTCCTCGTAAGAAAGCTCGGGCAGGAGCTTCTCCTTCTTGTTGGCAAGCTCGACCAGGCCCTCGGCGGCATCCTCGGCAGCGAAGACGACGATCTTGCGCATATCGCCCTCGGCGTCGTCGATGCGGCCGACCAGATCGGCAGCCTCGGCCTCGGCCATCAGGCCATCGAGCTCACGAAGGCGCATGCCCAGCAGGTCGGACATCTCCTTCTGCTCCATCTTGGGCTTGAGGTCAAGCAGCTTGATGGCGCGCTCGATGTTCGCCATACGCTCGGCCTTGGCCTCCTCCTCCTTGGAAATAGCAAAGCGACGGCTACGCAGCAGGCGGGCGGCCTTCTGCATCTTGTCCATCAGCTCTTCGTCATCGTAATCAACGGCGGCCTCGACAACCTCGGCCTCCTCCTCGGCGGAAACCTCGTCAGCAGCCTCAACCTCGGCAACTTCGGTCTCCACGGTCTCGACTGCCTCAACCTCGGCAGCCATGGTCTCGTTCTCGGTCTCGTTCATGATCTCTTCGTTCTCGGACATGAGACTCCTTCTTGGCCCTCTCGGGCATCATCGCCCCATTCGCGGGGCCCGTCGCGCACTCTTTGCGCTTTAAACATTCATGCCTCTCGGCAAAACGTCAATTAGTTTATGGTGTCGCCATCCAATCTAGCTGCAGAATCTATGTGCACACATTAATGCGACATGTACGACTCGCGGCGAGCGTACACAACCGACACCGCGAACCCGACAACGGCAATCACAGCCGCCACGCGCACGGCAGCCGCAAATCCAATCGCCTGGGCAACGTCCGTCGCGACGCCGGCGGCACCGGCAGCCGCTGCAGAACTCGAAAGCAGGTCGATAAACAGCGACGGGCCAAACGACGCGGCAATCATGTTCCACGTGTTGAGCAATGCCGTTCCGTGAGGATGCTCGGCAGCGGGTAGCGTCTCCAATCCGGCCGTTTGCGAGGGGCTCAGCACCAAACCGACGCCGGCATACACTACAACGGTCAGTGCCGCGACAACGCCGATGTTCATGGTCGCCGCGGTCATCGAGATCGCAGTCTGTCCCACGGCAATCAGGGCAAAACCGACCGGCAGCAGCGGCCATGCGCCACGGGCATCCATCACGCGCCCGCCTACAATCGAGGTCACGGCATTGCAGGCAATCGTCGGCAAAATGAGCAAGCCCGCAACAAGTGCGGTCATGCCGTATGCGCCCTCAAAATAGAGCGGCAACAAAACACTCATCGAGAACGTTGTCATCATCGACACCACCACAAGCAGGCACGCAGGCCAAAAACGAACGCTCGCCATGGGACGCACGTTAAGCACCGGATGCTCGAGCTTGAGCTGACGGGCCGCAAACAAGCTGAGCAGCACAAGGGCGGCGAAAAGCGTCCCGATGCCGGAAATCAGATTGGTCGAGAACTCGCCTACGGAATACACAAATGCCGTAATGCCGGCAGCGAGCAAAACAACCGACAGAATATCAAGCGTGGTGTTCGAGCGCTCTCCGACATTCTGAACAAGCTTTACGCCCGCCGCAGCGACCGCAATGCCGCCCACCAACGGCACTACGAACACCGCTCTCCAGCCAAACAACGTGCACATAAGACCGCTGATCACGGGTCCAAACGCCGGCCCTAGCGTAATGCAGGCACCGCCCAGACTCAGGTACAGACCGAGCTTCTCACGCGGGGCGCAAGACAGCACCACGTTCATCATGAGCGGAAACAAGATGCCCGATCCCGCAGCCTGCAAAATGCGACTTGGCAGCAAGACGGTAAACGTTGGGGCGACCAAGCACAGGACTTCTCCGGCGACCAGGCATCCACATGCGAAAAACAGCAGCTTACGCGTCGAAAAACAACCAGACAGAAAGGCCATGATGGCCGTAAAGATCGACGTCACGATCATGTAGCCCGAAACAAGCCACTGCGCCGTGGTGGCACTCACCGAAAAGGCCGCCATAATGTCGTGCAGCGCCACGTTAATGATGTTCTCGTTAAACGCGGCAACAAAGGCTGCGATATACATAACGATGAGAAACGCCGAAGTGCCCGATGGCGTTGCCCTAACTTGTTGCTGAGATTTGCTCCCCTTGCATTTCCTTCCTCTTGGAACGACAGTCGTATCGCCCCAGAGGAACAGTCCAGGGCGAGGATAAGCCCTAGACTTACGCCAGACGCCGCACGCGACGAGTTTGGCAACATGGTCCAACGTCGAAAGATTGTAACGCGGACGCACAGCTTTCCTTCCGCGCTATTATCAAAAGTCCACGAAAGCATGAGACATGAGGAGCCCGCCATGATTAAGCCCATCATGAAATCCGAGTTCTTTTTGCGCCTGCCCTCCGAAGACGCAGGGCCCGATGATGCCGCGACCGGGCAGGACCTCCTGGATACGCTCCTCGAGCATGAGCACGAGTGCGTTGGCCTCGCCGCCAACATGATCGGCGTGCGCAAACGCATCATCTGCGTAAAGGACGGCAACAGGGCGCTGCTGATGTACAACCCTCAAATTCTTGAGCAGGTCAATGCCTATCAGACGAGCGAAGGATGCCTCTCGTTGATCGGCGAGCGCCCCTGTACCCGCTACCGTCGCATTAAGGTGGAGTATTTGGACGAGAACTTCGTCCACCGCATCAAGAACTTCTCGGGCTACACCGCCGAGATCATCCAACACGAAATCGACCACTGTAACGGTGTTTTGATATAATTTCAGAATTGCAAATCGACATAATGTGATTATTTTTGAAATATTTAAAGTAAATTCATAAAAAACGCAGTTCGGTGCGTCCGCAGACGCGCCGAACTGCTGAATCAAAAAACATTTTCCCGCTGCACATGGCCAAAGCACACGCGGCGGCCATTCCTGATCGTCCACCGCAAAAGAGGCACTGCACAAAATGCTGTGCAGCCGCCCCGCCTTTTGTTTCATGCACA
>CAJJZM010000143.1:0-3299 GCA_905197595.1 uncultured Collinsella sp. | reverse complement strand
CCGCGAGGCCCGCGTCCCGTGCGTCTCGGGCTGCCCGGCGCACGTCGACATTCCCGGGTACATTTCGCTGGTCGAGGCCGGCCGCTATGCCGACGCCGTCAAGGTCATCCGCAAGAACAATCCGCTGCCGCTTGTCTGCGGCCTGGTGTGCGAGCATCCCTGCGAGATGCACTGCCGCCGTGGCATGGTCGACGACCCCATGAACATCCTCGCCCTCAAGCGTTTTGCCGTCGAGCACAGTGACCTCAACGACCACAAGACGCATGTAGTGGACAACACCGGCAAGCGCGTCGCCGTGATCGGCGGCGGCCCGGCCGGCCTTTCCTGCGCCTACTACCTGGCCGTGATGGGCCATAAGGTGACCATCTTTGAGCAGCGCCACCACCTGGGCGGCATGCTGCGCTATGGCATCCCCAGCTATCGTCTGCCGCGCGAGCGCCTGCAGGCCGAGATCGACTGGATCTTGAGCGCCGGCATCGACGTGGAGCTCGACCACTCCGTCAACGGCGAGGAGCTTGCCCGCCTGCGCGACGAGTTCGATGCCGTCTACCTGGCCATTGGCGCCCACAGCGATAAGAAGCTCGGCCTTCCGGGCGAAGAGGCGCTCGGCGTGGAGTCGGCCGTCAAGATGCTGCGCGCCATCGGCGATGACGAGCTGCCCGACCTGAGCGGCCAGCGCGTGTGCGTCATCGGCGGCGGTAACGTGGCCATGGACGTGGCGCGCTCCGCCGTGCGCTGCGGTGCCGAAAAGGTGAGCATCGTCTACCGCCGGCGCATCTGCGATATGACAGCCCAGGACGCCGAGATCGCCGGTGCCCAGGCCGAGGGCTGCGAGGTACTGGAGCTGACGGCTCCGCTCGCCATCGAGACGGGCGAAGATGGTCGCGTGAGCGGCCTGCGCGTGCAGCCGCAGATTATCGGCGAGCCCCGTCGTGGGCGTCCGGCCCCGCGTGCCGCCGCCACGCCCGAGCGCGTCATTCCTTGCGAGCGCGTGTTTGTGGCCATTGGCCAGGACATCGATTCCAAGCCGTTTGAGGACATGGGCATTGCCTGCAAGTGGGGCTGCGTGGTCACCGACTCGGACGGCGCCGTGCCCAACTTCGACGGCCTCTTTAGCGGCGGCGACTGCCAGACCGGCCCCGCCACCGTTATCCGCGCCATCAACGCCGGCCGCGTGGCTTCGGCAAATATCGACCGTTACCTGGGCTTTGACCACAAGATCAAGCTCGAGGTCGAGCTGCCGACCGTCCAGTTTAAGGGCAAGCACGAGTGCGGCCGCTGCGAGCTGGGCGAGCGCGAGGCCGGCGAGCGCATCCACGATTGGAATCTGGTCGAGCAGGGCCTTACCGAGGAGGAGGCACGCCAGGAGGCAAGCCGCTGCCTGCGTTGCGACCACTTTGGCTTTGGCGCGTTCCGCGGAGGGAGGAACCTGGAATGGTAGAGCCCAACAAAACCACTGTCAGCGACAACACCGAAAGCGGAGCACTCAACATGGTCAAGCTCACGATCGATAATTGCGAGGTCGTGGTGCCCGAGTACACCACGATCCTGGACGCGGCCAAGTCCGCCGGCATTCAGATTCCCACCCTGTGCTATCTGCGCGATTTAAACGAGATTGGCGGTTGCCGCGTGTGCGTGGTCGAGGTCGAGGGCTGCGACCAGCTGGTTGCCGCCTGCAACAACTACGTGCTCGACGGCATGGTGGTCCACACCAACAGCCCCAAGGCCCGCGAGGCCCGTCGCACCAACGTGCAGCTGCTGCTGTCCCAGCACGACTCGCGCTGTACGAGCTGCGTGCGCAGTGGTAACTGCAATCTGCAGACCATCGCCAACGACCTGGGCATCTTCTATCTGCCGTACGAGCAGCACCTGGCGCGCGAGGGCTGGGACTTCGATTTCCCCATCATCCGCGATAACGACAAGTGCATCAAATGCATGCGCTGCATCAAGGTGTGTGAGAGCGTGCAGGGCTTAGGGATTTGGGATCTGACCAACCGCGCCACGCATACCGCCGTGGGTACCCGCGGGCGCGCGCCGATCGGCAAGACCGATTGCGTCGCGTGCGGCCAGTGCATTACACATTGTCCGACGGGCGCACTGCGCGAGCGCGACGATACCGAGACCGTGTTCGATGCTCTCGCCGATCCCGACAAAATCGTGCTGGTGCAGATTGCGCCGGCCGTGCGTAGCGCCTGGGGCGAGGAGCTCGGCATTCCGCGCGAGGAGGCTACCGTCGAGCGCCTGGCTTGCGCGCTGCGCCGCGTTGGCTTTGAGTACGTGTTCGACACCGATTTCTCGGCCGACCTCACCATTATGGAGGAGGGCTCCGAGCTGCTCGAGCGCCTGGGTAAGGCCGCCAAGGGCGAGGGCGACAGTCGCGGCTGGCCCATGTTTACGAGCTGCTGCCCGGGCTGGGTGCGCTTTGTGAAGGCGCGCTATCCGGAGTTTGTCGACAGCCTGTCCACGTCCAAGTCGCCGCAGCAGATGTTTGGCGCCATCGCCAAGACCTACTACGCAAAGGTGCTGGGCGTGGAGCCCGAGCGCCTGTTTGTGGTGTCCGTGATGCCGTGTACGGCCAAGAAGGCCGAGCGTGCGCTGCCGAGCATGGTGGGCGAGGACGGTACGCCCGACGTTGACGTTGCGCTGACGGTGCGCGAGATGGTGCGCATGATCCGCGCGAACCACGTGGGCGTGGACACGCTTACCGAGGAGCCGCTCGACACGCCGCTGGGCTTTGGCACGGGCGCGGGTGTGATCTTTGGCGCCACGGGCGGCGTGATGGAGGCCGCCGTGCGCTCGGCCTATTACCTGGTGACGGGCAAGAACCCCGATGCCGACTTCTTTACCGATGTGCGCGGTCTGGACGGCTGGAAGGAAGCCGTGGCCGATATCGATGGCACCAAGGTGCGCGTTGCCGTGGCGCACGGGCTGGGCAACGCCGCTCGTCTGCTCGACGCGATTCGCGACGGCCGCGTGAGCTATGACTTCGTTGAGGTCATGGCGTGCCCGGGCGGCTGCGTCGGTGGCGGCGGTCAGCCCATCCACGACGGCTGCGAGCTGGCAGCCGAGCGCGGTCAGGTGCTGTGGGGCCTGGATGCCGCTGCGGACATTCGCTTCTCGCACGAGAATCCCGATGTCCAGGCGTGCTACCGCGAGTTCTTGGGCGAGCCGCTCTCGCCACTGGCCGAAGAGCTGCTGCATACCGACCATCACGCCTGGTCGATGCCTAACGAGGGGACGTGCTAGCGATGCGTACGTTTGATTTTGAGATGTCGCGCCGGGGGTTTGCCTCGGCGCTC
>CAJJZM010000142.1:0-3353 GCA_905197595.1 uncultured Collinsella sp. | reverse complement strand
GCGCAACGCGTTGCGCTGAGTCCTGAGGCTGTTGCAATGAAAATGAGAATCAAGGGGGCGGTTTTGTATCCAGAACAAACCCTGCGCAGGGGTGGTTTTTGTTGGGCGAATCGGTAGAATCGAATACAAGAAGAAGTTCAAAGCGCATCCGATGTGGTGCGCTTTTTTGAGGGAGGCAGCATGGCATATCGTCTGGACATCAAGCGCATTCTTTCGATGAACTTCTTTCATGATCTGCCCCAGATCATGTTGGGGTGTGCCTTGGCCGCCATCGCGACCGACCTGTTTTTGATTCCCAACGGTCTTGCCGCCGGTGGCGTTACGGGCCTTGCGACGATTATCCAGGCGATCGGCGCAGCGCGAGGCGTGTCGCTTCCTGTCGGTATCCAGACCATCGTGATGAATGCCTTGCTGCTGCTGCTCGTTATGCGCGAGGGCGGCATGTTCTACGTGGTGCAGACGGCGACGGGCTTTGTGCTGCTGGGCTTCTTTACCGATCTGTTTGCCCCGTTTGTAGCGCCTCTGGCGCATGCAGACCTGATGCTTCCCGCTATGTGGGGCGGCATTATCACGGGCATCGGTTACGGCATGGTGTTGCGCGCCGGCGCCAACACCGGCGGCTCGGACACGATTGGCCAAATCATCTCGCGTAACACCTCGCTGCCGGTGGGCTCGACCGTCATGGCAATCGACGTTGCCGTATGTGCGGCATCGGCTCCGGTCTTCTCGCTCGAAAATGCTCTGTACGCAGGACTTTCGATGGTGATTAGCGGCTATGTGATCGATGCCGTGGTCGATGGCGGCAATAAGCGTCGTATGGTACTCATCATCTCGGACAATTTCCCCGATATCGCGGCCGACATCATGTATGGTCTGGGACGCGGCTGCACCAAATTAAAGGCGACCGGTATGTATTCGGGCGTCGAGAAGCCGGTGATCATGGTGATCGTTAGTCGTCGAGAGCTCAACACCCTCAAAACGATCGTGCGCGAGCGCGATCCTCACGCCATTGTGACGGTCGCCGACGTTACGGAAGCCTTCGGTGAGGGATTCAAGGACATTAACGCGTAGGGCCGACTGCGTTCCATCCAAAAGACGTTCACATTGATAAACCGTTTCATCAGCTGTTCTGCCTGCTCAATTGTTCAAATAATGATAAAAACTCTGGTAAAGCAATCAGTTTCCAGCATAATGAATGACGTACGTGCATCGCGGCTGTGTTGGGACTACCTTTCCGTGCCGTGCGCATCTTGTCTTAAGAGGATGAAAGGAAGGCACAATGAGCGACGAAGAGCTCAAAAAGGTTGCCAACGAGGTAAGGAAGGGCATCGTCACCGGTGTGCACGCTGCCAAGTCCGGCCATCCGGGCGGTTCGCTCGGCGCTGCCGACATCATGACCTATCTGTACTTTGAGGAAATGAACGTCGATCCGGCCGATCCCCGCAAGGCCGATCGCGACCGTTTTGTGCTCTCCAAGGGTCATTGCGCTCCGGGCCTGTACGCCGTGCTAGCCGAGCGCGGGTTCTTCCCCAAGGAGGACCTCGAGACGCTGCGCCATATCGGTAGCCACCTGCAGGGTCACCCCAACATGAACGACACCCCGGGCGTCGACATGTCCACCGGCTCGTTGGGCCAGGGTATCTCTGCCGCCGTGGGCATGGCCGTTGCCGCAAAACACTGGGGCGATACGTACCGCACGTACGCCCTGCTGGGCGATGGCGAGAGCGAGGAGGGCCAGGTCTGGGAGGCCGCTATGTTTGCCGGCAACCAGCAGCTCGACAACCTCTGCGTGATCGTCGACCACAATGGCCTGCAGATCGATGGCCCCGTCGAGGAGGTCAACGACCCCATGCCGCTGGCAGACAAGTTCCGCGCCTTTAAGTTCCACGTGGTGGAGCTTGCCGACGGCAACGACTTCGATCAGATCCGCGCCGCCTTTGCCGAGGCCCGCGCCACCAAGGGTCAGCCTACCGCCATTATCGCCGAGACCACGAAGGGCAAGGGCGTCTCCTTTATGGAGAACCAGGTGGGTTGGCACGGTAAGGCCCCCAACGATGAACAGTTTGAGCAGGCCATGGCAGAGCTCACGGCCGCCGGAGAGGAGCTCTAGGATGGCAGACGTCAAGAAAATCGCCACGCGCGTAAGCTACGGCGAGGCCCTCGTCGAGCTCGCCAACGAGCACGATGACTTTGTGGTCCTCGACGCCGACCTGGCCGCCGCCACGCAGACCGGTAAGTTTAAGGCCGCCTGCCCCGACCGCTTTTTCGATGTGGGCATTGCCGAGAGCAACCTGATGGGTGTTGCCGCCGGTATCGCGACCACCGGTCGCGTTGCCTTCGCGAGCACCTTTGCCATGTTTGCCGCCGGCCGCGCTTTTGAGCAGGTCCGCAACTCCATCGGCTATCCGCATCTCAACGTTAAGATCGGCGCCACGCACGCCGGTATCTCGGTTGGCGAGGACGGCGCCACGCATCAGTGCTGCGAGGATATCGCCCTTATGCGCGTTATCCCTGGCATGACCGTGATTGTTCCCGCCGACGACGTCGAGGCCCGCGCCGTGACGCGCGCCGCCTACGAGTGCGACGGCCCCGTGTACATGCGCTTTGCCCGTCTGGCCTCGCCGGTCATCAACGACCCCGAGACCTACAAGTTTGAACTGGGCAAGGGCATCGTTATGCGCGAGGGAGCCGATGTCACCATCATCGCCTGCGGACTGATGGTCGGCGAGGCCCTCGAGGCCGCCGAGCAGCTCGCTGCCGAGGGCATCGACGCCGAGGTCATCAACATGCACACCATCAAGCCCATCGACGCCGATTTGATCGTCAAGAGCGCCACCAAGACCGGTCACGTCGTGACCGTCGAGGAGCACTCCGTGATCGGTGGCCTGGGCAGCGCCGTTGCCGACGTCCTGTGTGAGCAGTGCCCGACGCCGCTCAAGAAGATCGGTGTCAACGACACCTTCGGCGAGTCCGGCCCGGGTGCCGAGCTCCTGCACAAGTACGGCCTGGACGCCGCCAACATCGTGGCGACCACCAAGGAGTTCTTGGCATAAGGCAAGACGAGGCAAAGCATCGTCTCAACAACCACATCCAAGCCAGAACAGGGGCATCCCCAAAGAGGGCGCCCCTGTTTTTGTTGAATTTAAATTAGAGTCCTGCCAAGCAAAGTTCCCATGGGGAAACGGGCCCATCTTAACAAAGTGCAATTCAGACCCTTCCAACTTTGTATGCGCAGCATCTCAAGTTGGTGCGTCGGCCCCATAGTAGCCGCAGGCCGGGCGCAGGGTTACCTCCCAAATCTTTCCGCAGCGCAGGCCGGCGTTTGTCCGCAGCTCCGCAGGAGCAGGACAAAT
>CAJJZM010000141.1:0-3428 GCA_905197595.1 uncultured Collinsella sp. | reverse complement strand
CAAACGTTGCGCTCGCCAGCTCTCCGGCAACCTGCGATGCCGAAACCGAGCTCGTCATATTGGCCATACCAGGCCCTCCTTGCATGCAAATCAGATAAAAAGAAGGGCCACCCGAAGGTGACCCTTGTGTCCAAACGAGTGGACAGACGCTGCGATCTTCTTAGCGCTTCTCGGGGATGCGAGCAGCCTTGCCCACCTTGTCGCGGAGGTAGTACAGCTTGGCGCGACGGACGCGACCATGACGAACGACCTCGAGCTTGGCGATCTTGGGGCTGTGAAGCGGGAAGGTACGCTCAACACCGACACCGAAGGACATCTTGCGGACGGTGAAGGTCTCGCGGGCACCGGCGCCGGCCATGCGGATGACGTCGCCCTGGAAGACCTGGATGCGCTCGCGGTCGCCTTCCTTAATGCGGTAGTGAACCTTGACGTTGTCGGCGACGCGAACCTGAGGAATGTCCTCGCGGATCTGCTGACGCTCGATTGCGCGGATGTAATCCATGTGCAATTCCTTACTCTTCTAGAGGTGCCGTACCACCTTGGCCGGCACGTAGTTGAACAAACGTATTCGAGTATACACGCGCGGGTTTCTGCTGCAAGAACAATTTTTTACGCAGACAAAAAGACAAAACCCGCACATGATAACCGCCCGCCTCACGAATGAGACGGGCGGTATGAAGGGGCGCTACGCTAGGCGTCGATGCGCAGGGGGCTAGGCGTTGCGCTTGGCCTCGAGCTTGGCCTGAGCGGCAGCCAGGCGCGCGAGGGGCACGCGATAGGGCGAGCAGGACACGTAGTCCACGTCGGCCACGTTAAACAGGCCCTTGATGGACTTGGGGTCGCCGCCGTGCTCGCCGCACACGCCAAAGTGCATGCCAGGGTTGGTGGCGCGGCCCTTCTCGACGGCCAGGCGCACGAGCTCCAGCACCGCCGCGTCGATGGTCTCGAAGGGGTTGTCTTTCAGGATCTTTTTATGCATGTACAGCGGGATGAACTTGGCCTCGGCGTCATCGCGCGAGAAGCCAAAGGTCGTCTGGGTGAGGTCGTTGGTGCCAAAGCAGAAGAAGTCGGCATGATGGGCGATCTCGTCAGCGACCATGCAGGCACGCGGCAGCTCGAGCATCGTGCCCACGGGAATATTGAGCCCGACGCCCTCTTCGGCGGAAACCTCGGCGATTACGCGCTCAATGACCTCGCGGGTCTGGACATGCTCGGCCGTGATGGAAACGAGCGGAACCATGATCTCGGGGCGCGGGTCGACACCCTCCTTGATAAGGCGGGCAGCGGCCGTGGCGACGGCGCGAACCTGCATGAGCGGCAGATCGCCAAAGACGACGGACAGGCGCACGCCGCGCAAGCCCAGCATGGGGTTGGACTCGACCATGCCGTCAATGCGACGCAGGCGGGCGTGCAGGGCAGTGAGCTCCTCCTCGGGAGCGCCGGCGGCCTCCTTCTTAGTGATGGCGACCTCGAGCTCGCGAGGATTATCCAGGAACTCATGAAGCGGCGGATCGAGCAGGCGGACGACCACATCGCGACCGGACATGGTCTTGAACATCGCCAGGAAGTCCTCGGTCTGAACCTTGAGCAGGTCGGCCAGGGCCTGCTGCTTCACGGCCTCATCGTCAGACAGGATAAAGCTCTGGATGATGTTCTTGCGATCGCCCAGGAACATGTGCTCGGTGCGGCATAGACCGATGGCCTCGGCGCCAAACTCGAGCGCGAGCTCGGCATCCTCGGGGTTGTCGGCGTTGACGCGCACGTGGTTGGCGTGACCGTCGGTCTCGTCCAAACGGATCTCATCGGCCCAAGACAGGATGGTGTCCAGGTCGCCGGTGAGCTCTGCAGAGACCAGGTCAACCGCGCCGTCGACGACGATACCCTGGGTGCCGTCGATGGAGATGAGATCGCCCTCGCGCAGCACGCGGTCGCTGCCCTCGATGCGCACGACCTTCTCTGCCGCGTCAATGTGGAAGCGCTCAACGCCGCAAACGCAGGGCGTACCCATGCCGCGGGCGATAACGGCGGCATGGCTCGTCTTGCCACCGTGGCTGGTCAGGATGCCCTCGGCGGCGACCATGCCCTTCAGGTCGTCGGGGTTGGTCTCCCAGCGGACCAGAATGACCTTGTGGCCCTCGTTGGCGCGCGCGACGGCGTCATCACTCGAGAACACGACCTCGCCCACGGCGGCACCAGGGCTGGCGTTAAGGCCGCTGGCCAGGGCCTCGTACTTCTTGGAGGCGTCGAACTGCGGGTGCAGGAGCTGGTCGAGCTGTGCAGGGTCGATGCGGCTCACGGCCTCTTCGCGGGTGATGAGGCCCTCCTCGACCATCTCGATGGCGATGCGCAGGGCGGCGGTGGCGGTGCGCTTGCCCACGCGGGTCTGGAGCATCCAGAGCTTACCCTGCTCGATGGTGAACTCGATGTCGCACATGTCGCGGAAGTGGTTCTCGAGGGTGACGAACACCTCTTCGAGCTCGCGACCGGCCTCCTCGAGGCCCTCGACGTTCTTGAGGTCGGCGATGGGCTCGGTGTTGCGGATGCCGGCGACGACGTCCTCGCCCTGGGCGTTGACCAGAAAGTCACCGTAGAACTCCTTAGTGCCGTCGGCCGGGTTGCGCGTAAAGGCGACGCCGGTCGCAGAGGTCTCCCCCTTGTTGCCAAAGGCCATGGCTTGGACGTTGACGGCAGTACCGAGCTCGTCGGAAATGCCATGCTGCTTGCGGTAGATGCAGGCGCGCTCGTTCATCCAGCTGCCAAAGACGGCCTGGATGGCAAGGCGCAGCTGAAGCTCCGGGTCGTGCGGGAAGACGGGCTTGCCGTCAGCGACCTCGAGCTCGGGATACAGGGCAGCCTCGACGTTCTCGGAGAAGATGCCCTTGAAGGTCTCGACGAGTTCCTGCAGGTCCTCGGCCGAAAGCTCGGAATCGACGCGAACGCCGGCGACCAGGCGGGCCTGGGTCAGGGCATTCTCGAACAAGTCGGCATCGACACCCATGACGACGTTGGAGAACATCTGGATAAAGCGGCGGTAGCTATCCCAGGCAAAGCGCGGGTTTTGCGTCTGGGCGATAAGGCCCTGGACGGAATCGTCGTTGAGGCCCAGGTTGAGAACCGTGTCCATCATGCCGGGCATGGAGAACGGAGCGCCCGAGCGGACCGACACGAGCAGCGGATCGGAGGCATCGCCGAGCTTCTTGCCGCAGCGGGCCTCGAGGTCGACCTCGGCGGCAACGATCTCGTCGAGCGCGCCCTCCGGCCACACGTTGCCGGCGCCGGAGTACTCAACGCAAGTCTGGCAGGTAATGGTAAAGCCACCGGGAACCGGCAGGCCGATACGGCTCATCTCGGCAAGGTTAGCGCCCTTGCCACCAAGCACGAAGTTCATGGACTTGTCGCCCTCGGTGACACAGGTGCCCTGGGCGTCG
>CAJJZM010000140.1:0-3518 GCA_905197595.1 uncultured Collinsella sp. | reverse complement strand
ATTTTGACAAACCGCGTTTTCGCTGACTTATGCTCAACCTGCGGGGCAATTCACCCCCAAACAAGAAGGCCGAGGCCCCAAGGAGCTTCGGCCTTTGCTTTCCCGCTGTAGGCGTAACGCAACTTATCGATTCTCGATGCTGCCAATATTCTTGAGCTCGATGGAGATGAGGCCGTTGGGCTCGTTGACGAACTCAATGTACTCGGAGTTCGAACCCATCTCTGCCGGGAAGCTGATTTCGATACCCGTGTCGGTACGAATCTTATGATTGCGCACAGCCGCGCGCTCGACCTGCTTGCGCTCCACGGGAACGCGCTCGGGAACCTTCTCCTCGGTCAACGCCGCGCGCACGCTTTCTTTGATGACCGGCTCGTCCTCAAAGACCTCATCGACGATATCCCAAGGCGGCAGCTCCTCGTCATCCTCAACCTTCTCGGCAACGGCAGCCTTAACCTTAGCGAGCGCTACGGCCGTATTGGCACCGTGCTCCTCGGCGACTTCCTCGACCACACGCGTCACGGTGTCGATGACCTCCTTGCCCGACACGCCCGTGTCGCACTGCAGCAGGCCATCGGGAATAAGCATACGGTCCTCGCCGGCAATCTTGCGTTTCTTGTCCACGTAGCCGATCTCCATGGTGCTCGCGCGCACGATGGCATAGCTTGGCACCTTTTGCGAGGGGTTTGGCAGAATAGCGTAGTGGCGCGCGATGTCATTGCGCACCTCCCCCTCCTCGCGGCCCACTTCGTGCATGAAAGCCTGCTTGGAGCCCAGCAGCATCACGGCAAACCAGCGGGCATCCTCATCGTCGTCAAAATCAGCCACGAGCACGTCGGTGGACTCGGCTTTCTCGGCTTTGGTGAGCTCGGAGGAGATAAACTCCGCAATCTGCTGCGACAGGTCCACGAACTCGCGCTCGCCAAAGAAATAGCCCTTGAGCTCGCCGCCAAACGCAGAGTTCTCGGCAAACGTGGCGCGTTTATTGTCGGCCGAGGTACGTGCGCGGCGCAGATGCGTGGTCACGAAGTTGCGCACGGTACGACTCTCGATATCGAGCTCGCGCTGGCTCATAACGTTGACGGCAGAGTCAAAGTCCAGGATATGCAGAATCGCGTGATTGATTTTCATATACGGCATTCCGTTCTAGATCGATTTCGGCACGAACCAGTATAGCGGTCGAGCCCTCCCCGAGCGCATCGAAGATTGGTGCATCGGGGACAGGTTGCTTTGCACCAATGGCTAGCGCAGAAGCTCGGACTGCCAAGCCTCGAGCTGTTCTGCCAGACTCTTACCGGCAGCGGACATGTCGATCTGGGGTCGTTTGGGCAGCAGTGCGCATTTAAGGATTGCCGCGATGGTCTGCGAGACAAAGCGTCGCGTATCCTTGTCAAAGCCTTGCGCAGCCTGGAGCATCACGGGCAGGCTCTCGCGCAGATTCCCAGCGATATCCGCAAACCGCTCAGCGCCCGTAGCTTCAAACACGGAGAACAGCGCATCTACGAAGCGCTCACGTTCGGCAGGCCCCACTGCAAGCAGCATCTCGCGAATGGAGCCATCAACGTATCGAGCACCGGCGGACAGGCGCTCACAGTACACGAAGTCGCAGCCATCAACCACCCAGCTAAAGGGATTGTGCTGCAGCAGGCTGAACTCGGTGCTCTCAACGATGGCATAGTCCTCCTGTGTCTCGAACATCATGCCAAAGATCGACGAACGAGGTAGCGTCTTGTCGATTCGACCGGAAAGATCGGCAAAGGCGTTGCCGTTCAGAAACTCCTCGACGAAGCCCGGACCATCATGGGAATACACCCGTTCGATTCGCTCACGGGCAACATCGGAGCACATCGCCGCACCGTACACCGCAAGGTTTCCACCCTTGGAATGACCTCCGCACAAAAGCGGCCCGTCAATCGCATCCGCCGCCTCGTCCACATAACGCGCCGCGGATTCCTGGGCCGGCACAGGATACCGGAACGCCATGTTAAAGTCCTCTTTCCAGCCCACAATCGTGCTGTCGGTCCCCCGGAAGGAAAGATAGCTAAACCCCGCCGGAAACCGGAACGCCATGGCTGCAAACTGCTCTGTCGCCACCACATCGCTCACGGCACGATAGCCGCAAACGTGCACGCCACGGTAGCGAGGACTTGCTGCCACGGCCTCCAGCAAGGCCTTGCTCCCCTCCGGGTCCCACAAGTCGTCAATCATGTCCCGGTAGCACTCGGCACGCAGCAGCTCGCGTACGTCTAGGCCCTGCCAGTTCGTCAGCTCCGCCATATCACCCGGCAAACGCAAATAGGACAACCACGCAAAGACGAGGCTATCCACCGCGCAGAACGGCCTCTCCTCAAACGGATCAAACGCCGTCTGGGCATAGGTTAAAAAATTAGGCGAATCCGACATGGCCCTCCCATCAACTATGGTGCATTGGGGCAACTATGGTGCATTGGGGTCAGGTTACTTTGCACCAAAAAGGCGCCCGGGCCGTGTGGACCCGGACGCCTTCATTGTAGCTTTTCGCTCTGGCGAGCTCGATTTAGCAGGAGAAGTCGACGCTGTCGATGATATCCTTGAGGGCCTTGGCGGAGGCGGTAAGCTCATGTTGCTCGTCATCGTTCAGCGGCACGGGGACGCGACAGACGACGCCGTCGCGGCCAACGACCGTCGGCATGGAGATGGCAAGATCGGACAGGCCATACTCGCCCACCATGAGCGAGGAGACGGGCAGAACGGTCTGCTCATCGCGCATGACGGCGGTGCAGATGCGCTTGACGGCCATGGCGACGCCATAGTAGGTGGCGTGCTTCTTCTCGATGATGGTGTAGGCGGAGTTCTTGACGTCCTCGGCGATGCGCTTCTCGGCAGCCTCATGCTCCAGATGACCGTGAAGCTCGCAGAAAGTGTTCAGCGGCACGCCGGCAACCTGGGCGCTGGACCAAGCGACAAACTCAGAGTCGCCGTGCTCACCCATGACATAGGCCTGGACATCGCGCGGGTCAACCTCGACGTGGGCACCAAGCATCTGCTGCAGACGGCCAGTGTCGAGCACGGTGCCGGAGCCGATGACATGGCCCTCGGGCAGGCCGGACATCTTGATGGCGGCATAGGTCAGAACATCGACCGGGTTGGAGACAATGAGCAGAATGCCGTCGAAGCCAGACTTCTTAATTTCGGGAATGATGGACTTAAAGATGTTGACGTTCTTGTTGACCAGGTCCAGGCGAGTCTCACCGGGCTTCTGGGCAGCGCCAGCGGTGACGACGATCATGGCGGCGTCGGCGACATCGGAATAATCGCCGGCGTAGATCTTCATCGGCTCGGCAAACGTCATGCCGTGCGCGATATCCAGGGCCTCACCCTCGGCGCGGTTCTTGTCCACGTCGATGAGGACCATCTCGGAGAACAGACCACTCTGCATCAGCGCGAACGCCGAAGACGAACCAACGAAACCGCAGCCGACAATAGCGACCTTCTTCTCGTTAACCATTAGAAACTCCCATCTCTCTCCACAAACAAGCCGC
>CAJJZM010000139.1:0-3547 GCA_905197595.1 uncultured Collinsella sp. | reverse complement strand
CTTCACGGATGATGCCAAAACGGTCACCCGTGAGGAAGTGTTGGGTTCGAGTGCTATGGACAATGTTCCAGCATGCTGGGATCGAATTCGCTTGCCGGGATCACGCGGTAGCCGTGGCGCAGGAGCAGGTCAACGAAGACACCGTTACCCGTTGTGAGCGTGCCGCTGAAGGATCCGTCGTAGATATGGCCCACGCCGCACGACGGACTGCGATCCTGCAAAATGCACGCAACAATCTCGGACGGGCCGCCCGCCTGTTCGCACATATCGAGCGCACGTTGGGCACCCAGGCGAAACTCGCGATCGACCGAAATGCCCTCGCAGGTACGGACCTCGCCGTTCACAATCTCGGACGGCTTGCGCGGCGTGGGCAGGCCGCCAAAGATCTCAGGGCACACCAAGAGTACCTCGGTCCCCGTGCATTCGCACGCTTCGACCAGCTCGCGATGGTAGTTATCGAGCCCGTTATACTTGCAGCTCTCGCCCATCAAGCAGGCACTTACCACGATTTTCATATTCAACTCTCCCCACGCAAAACACCCCATTTGAGATGGACACTCAAATGGGGCGATAGACACTGCGCAACCAGTATTACTGCTGCTTTGGCATCAGCGGATTCTCGCGCGTGAGGAGATTCATGAACTCCTCGCCCGTGATCGTCTCCTTCTTGTACAGATAACGAGCCAGCTCATGGAGCTTAAACTTGTTCTCCTTGAGGATCTGCAGAGCGCGGTCGTGCGCATCCTCGATCAGCTTGGCGACGATCGCGTCCACGCGTTCGGCCGTACCGGGGGCGCAGGTGAGCGACGTATCCTGGTTGAGGTACGCATTCTGAACGGTACCAAGCGCCATCATGCCAAACTCATCGGACATGCCAAAGCGCGTCACCATGTTGCGGGCGAGCTTGGTGGCCTGCTCGATATCGTTGGCGGCACCGGTCGTCATCTCGCCAAAGATAAGCTCCTCGGCTGCACGGCCACCGCAATAGACAGCGAGCTTGTCCAGGACTTCCTGGCGCGTGGTCAGGAAGCGCTCATCCTCCTCGACCTGCATGGTGTAGCCCAGAGCACCGCTCGTACGCGGCACGATGGTGATCTTGGTAACCGGCGCAGAACCCTTCTGGCGGGCGGCAACGATGGCATGGCCGATCTCGTGATAGGACACGACCTGTTTCTCGTGGTCGGACAGAACCGTGGACTTACGCTGCTGGCCGGCGATGACGACCTCCACCGACTCCTCAAAGTCATCCTGAGTCGCGCGCTTGCGACCCTCGCGGACGGCACGCAGCGCGCCCTCGTTGATGATGTTGGCCAGGTCGGCGCCCGAGGCACCGGGCGTGGCGCGGGCAATCGCGGTCAGGTCGATCGGCGGCTCCGTCTTCACGCTCTTTGCATGCAGCTCGAGGATGTTCTTACGTCCGGTCAGGTCGGGCAGCTCAACGGGGATGCGACGGTCAAAACGACCGGGGCGCAGCAGGGCCGGGTCAAGGCTGTCGGGACGGTTGGTAGCAGCAAGAACGACGATACCCTTGTGGTTATCGAAGCCGTCCATCTCGGTCAACAGCTGGTTGAGCGTCTGTTCGCGCTCGTCGTTGCCACTAAAGCCGCCGCCATCGCGCTTCTTACCGATGGTATCGATCTCGTCGATAAACACGATGCACGGGGCCTTTTCCTTGGCCTGCTTAAACAGATCGCGAACCTTAGCGGCGCCGCGGCCAACGAACATCTCAACAAACTCAGAACCAGAAATACTAAAGAACGGCACGCCCGCCTCGCCGGCCACAGCCTTGGCGAGCAGGGTTTTACCGGTACCCGGAGGGCCGACAAGGAGAGCGCCGCGTGGCAGTTTGGCGCCGATCTCCTCGTAGCGCTGCGGCTTCTCCAGAAAGTCGACGACCTCCTTGAGGGACTCCTTGGCCTCTTCCTGGCCGGCGACATCCTTAAAGGTCACGCCCACGTCCTTGGAGGCGATCACGCGCGCGCCGGACTTGCCCAGTCCACCGCCGCCAAAACCACCGCCGCCAAAGTTCATCGACGGACCGTCATCACCCATGGCCTTCTTCATGCGGCGGTTGAGCCACCAGCCAATCAGGAAGAAAATCGCCATGGGAAGAATGAGGGTGAGCAGGTAGTAGGTCATCAAACCCGAGTTCTTGTCGGGAACGACCGATTCCAGGGACGCACCGGATTCAAGCACGCGATCGGTAAAACCCGCATCATTCGGCACACCGGTCGTCTTGTAGGCGATGTTCTCGTCCTCGCCCTTCTTGGTGTAATAAATCGTGTAATCGTCCGTGTTGTACTCGACCTTGTTGACGCTCTTCTTATCGAGCGCTTTGACAAACGTCGAGTAATCGGTCTTCGTAATCTGCTGCGTGTGACCGATGTTGGGGAACAGAACGGTCGAGAGCACGAGGTAGACGACGAAGGCGATGAGCACGTAGAGGATCATATTCCGTCTACGTTTGTTGTCATCCATCTCCATCTGCTTGAACTCCATCTACTGGGGTTGATAATGCTATCTAGAATACCCAACCGGGACGGCGATAAACCGACGCCGGGCACGAAAGGATAGAGATGGCATCACTGGAAGTCGGCAAGGTTCAAATCTATACGGGCGACGGCAAGGGCAAGACCACGGCCGCGCTGGGGCTCGCTATGCGCGCCACGGGATTTGGACTCAACGTGCTTATGCTGCAGTTTGCAAAGAAGCTACACTGCGCCGAGCACGATGCCGCGCCGCGCCTGGGACTGCGTATCGTGTAGGCCGACCGTGACACGCCCGAGACGTGCGCCGCGCAGATCATGGAGCTGGCACGCGAACAAATCTCTCAGGTCGATGTGCTCATTCTGGACGAACTCGGCGAGGCGATGCGCCGCGGTTTTGTGACGCGCGAGGATGTCGAGGCGCTCATTGCGACAAAGCCTGCCACAACAGAGCTCGTACTCACCGGCCGCGGCCTGCTCCCCCTCGCCGATCTTGCGGATCTGGTCACCGAAATGCGCCCCGTCAAACACTACTTCGACGAAGGCCTCCTAGCCCGCCAAGGCATCGAATACTAGTCGTTTAAGAACGTCCATTACAGTCGAAATTGTCAGCCCGGGACCGTCTCGGGCTACGATTGAGGCGCGCCCAGAACGGGCCGCCGACCGGGCGCCCGCGCACGGCCGAACGTCCCTGCCCCCGAGAGGGCCCGTTGGGTGCTGCCGGCGCGGGACGCGCCGCCCCCGACGGCTGATAGGAAAGTGCCGGGCAGGTGCCGCGGCTGGTAATGTGAGTGCCGAGGGGGAGGCCATCCGGTCGAACGACTACCGGAAGGATACCACCGTGAAAGCGCCATCCACCAGGCCCGCGGCCGTGCTCGGCCTGGACGTCGGCAAGTCCTCCCACTGGGCCTGCCTTATCGACCGCGGCGGGGAGGTGCTGGCCAGCGCCCCCGTCCGCAACAGGGAGGCCGAGCTCGACGCGCTGTTCGCCTCCGCGCCCGCCGGCACGCTCGTCGTCGTCGACCAGTTCCGCAACATAGGGTCCCTCGCCGTGAGGCGGG
>CAJJZM010000138.1:0-3551 GCA_905197595.1 uncultured Collinsella sp. | reverse complement strand
ACATAGGTTATTATCTTCCTCGTTGAACGCGCGGGTCCAACAAAACGAACCGCGAATCAACAACATAGCATGTCGGAGTGGCGGAATTGGCAGACGCGCTAGCTTGAGGTGCTAGTGACCGCTTTTTGGTCATGCGGGTTCAAGTCCCGCCTCCGACACCATCGCATTTGAGGAGCCTCTTCGGAGGCTTTTTTGTTACCGATAGACGGTGAGGTTCACGATGGAAACGCTTGAACGCAACGAGTGGGCAGACGTTGCCCAACTAGTCGAGATCACGAGCGATGCTGTCATCATCTGCGAGCTCGACGGAACCATTCTGCATGTGAATAATCGCTTACTTGGTTTGATGTGCGAGGAACGCGCCGACGTCATCGGTGGAGATGTTAAAGACGTCCTGTACTCGTCCGCTTTTGAACGTGCGACGGAACATCGTCTGCCATTTGAAACTGATGGCTCCGAGAACGAACTGATGCTCAAACTGAGTGACGGCTCTTTTATTCCCGTCTTGGTTCGTGCGGGCTCCGTAACGCCTCCACGCATCTTTGGGCGCCGCGCACCACGTGTCCTGGTGGCGCTTCACAGTATCGAGGAACAGTATTCTCACGACCGGCAACTCAAGCGTGCGTTATCGGAGCTTAGAGTGGCGAACAAGCGTCTCTCTGGCACGCTCTCGGTCATTATGAGCACTGTGGGCTCCGATGAGTTGCCCAGCCTGCTTGATACCGTTTTGAACCAGCTTGTAGGAACGCTCGATGCTTCGGGTGCCGCTATCTATTTTTCTGAGAGCGGCGGCTTTAAGCTTCGCGGTGTTTCCAAGGAGCTGCTCGACAGCTACCTGCCCGAGTTTTTGCCGTATGGCGCTGGCATTCCGACGTATGTTCTTCGCGAGTCGCGTGCCTGTCGCTTGTCGATTCAACAGGACCTTGAGGGCGATAAGGCCGCCTCCGGTATGTTCATGGACCTGGATAATCGTTCTAAGCACCTGTTGCGCATGCAAGATATGCCTCCGTACCGCAGTGAAATCTGTCTTCCCGTTTTTTACGGTACGCAGATCCTTGGCGTGCTGGAAGTTGGTTGGAAACGCCCCCAGGCACCGCTCGCCTATGACGTTAATGTGCTCGAGGTCATTTGCGATTACCTGTCTATCCAGCTGGTCGGCATGGCATCGAGCCTTCGCTCTCGTCGCACGGCCGAGCTTGGCCGCTCGCTCAATGTCTTACGTGATGAGTTGTTTGCCTTTCTAGACGATTCCGCCGCGGCTACCCAGGCGGTATCGTCCGAGATCTGCAATATGCTCAACTGCCATTTTTGCCCTGTTGAGTATGACGCCAGTCTGGACTCCTATGTCATAGATTTTGAAGGCGGCAGTCGCGTTGCTTTGCCGGACGATCCTGAGAAGCTTTTCTTTTCCACGACGGCGCCAGCGGCACGTCTGGGGGCTGGCCTTGATGGCTTTGAGGCATCTGTTTTGGGCGGCACGAGTGCCGAGGACCTTAAACACGTCCGTATAACTCGCGTTGACGAATCGATGCCTATGGGAGGCTGGCTTAGGGCGCATGGTCTGCCTTGCCAGGGTCTCTACGTCGACTTTGGCATCGAGGCGGGACGCCCGCGCTCTGAGGGTGATGGCAAGCACAGTAACGACGCGATTGTTCCTGCTTCTGTTGCGAAGAGCCCGACGACGCGCGCGCTGCTGCTTCGTGATGGTAGCCAAGAGCCGATTGATGACCTTGAATATGACTACTTGGTGCACTTGGCGCATGACTTTGAACTGATCTACGAAGGCGAATCTCAAAAGCGCGAGGAACGCCATATCGCTCAGACCCTCCAGATTGGCATGAGAAATTCCCTGGGGGATGTTCCGGGAATCGCCGCCGATTCGGTGTACCTGTCGGCCACGAACTCGGCGTTGGTCGGTGGCGATTTCTATACGCTCATCCGTCTTCCCGACGACTGCGCCGTCATGATTCTGGGTGATGTGTCTGGCAAAGGCATTGAGGCCGCATCGATGTCCGCGCTCGTCAAGACGGCCCTGACGGCATATGCCTGGGAGGGCGCTGGACCGGCTCGCATGGCACGTTCCCTTAACAGCATGCTCATGGGCTTTTCGAGGGTCGAGACGTTCGTGACGGCTTTTATCGCCAAGATTGACCTTAAAGCCGGACGCGCAACGTATTGTTCGGCGGGCCATCCTCCGACCATGGTCATCAGGCCAGAGTCGATGCCGCTGGGTGGCGGCGAGGCCCGTGGGGGAGAGGTCGAGCTGCTTGGATGCCAATCGGGCGTAATCGGCGCATTCGAAGGCATGGTGTACGAGACGGGCGCCTTTACGTTCGCCCCTGGCGATATGCTCTTTATGTATACGGATGGAACGATTGAGGCCCGTGACCGCACCGGAGCGTTCTTTGGCGAGCAGCGCTTGCGCGATCTTCTGCTTTCTGTTTCGGCGCAGGGCGTGTCGGGCATTTGCGGCAAGGTCTTGGGCGAGCTTGACCGATTTACCGATTCGGCGCTGGACGATGACATTGCATTGGTGTCCCTTGAGTTTTTACGGGGTCGTTCATAGACGACGCTGGGCGGGTTGAATCCGCACGGTTGGGGAAACGAATGCATCGAGTGGGCTTTTTTGGGGAACCATGGTCGTATGAATGAGTGGAATGACATAGCGGTTTTGACGCCACCGGGTGATGTCGACATCGCCTCGGTGCCCGTGCTGCGCCGACGGTTGGATAATTTGATCGACCGGGGCGTGCGTCGCGTTGTCATCAATTGCCAGGCCGTGGGCTTTATCGACTCGACGGGTTTGGCGTTTTTGCTTACACGTGCTAGAGAGCTTATGAGGCGAGAGGGCCTGCTTTCGCTTGTTAACGCCTCCGAGGAGGTTATTCGCTTTTTGGAGATTGCCCGACTTGTCGACATCCTGCATGTTGCGGGTCCGGCACGGGAGTCTATTCCCGCCATTCCGGTTGGTGAGCTGCCTCGCTGGAGTAAGAGCGTCGAGGTCCGTCAGGGTATCGAGAATCTTCCATACTATCGACATCGCATTGCCGAACTCCTTGAATCGCTTCCGTTGCGTCGCGACGAGCGCTACGATGTCGCATTGGCGTCGGGGGAGGCGCTGGGTAATGCCTATGACCATGCGGGCGGTATCGGGTGCGTCCTGACGGTTCAGGCCTATGGCGATCGCGTTGTGGTCGAGGTACTTGATCGAGGTGCCGGCTATTCTATCGATGAAACGAGCGAACCGGTCGCATCTGAGGAGCGCGGCCGTGGTATCAAGCTTATGCGTATGCTCGTCGATAACGTGGAGGTTGCTCGTCGTACGGACGGCGCCGGCACGCGCGTGCAGATGGTGAAGCTGTTTAGCGGAGCGCTGGAATCGTGTGCCTAGCCAATCGCTTTAGCGCGTTTAGCTACTAAGAACATGCGGCAGACAAGTTTTTTGAAAAAAGTACTTGCGTCTTTTGGATAACTCGCGTAAATTAATAACCCGCAAGCGGACATGGCTCAGTTGGTAGAGCACAACCTTGCCAAGGTTGGGGTCGCGGGTT
>CAJJZM010000137.1:0-3639 GCA_905197595.1 uncultured Collinsella sp. | reverse complement strand
GGTCGAGCGGGATGCGCGCGGATGCATCGGCACCAAGCGAGCCGTTTGCGAGAACATAGATGGTGTCGCCGTCGTTGGTGGTGTGTGTGGGGCGGATGGCGTGTGCGTAGGCGTCTGCGGCCATCTGGGAGACCTTGGTGGCTTGTGCCTTAGTGAGTTCCACGTTGGTGACGATGCAGCTGATGGTGGTGTTGGTGCGGTCGAGCGGCATCTGCATGGATCCGGCGGCGGCAAAGGCTGCGAGTTCCATGTCGACGATCTGGTTGCTATCGGCTGCGGCGCGCATGCCGGCGATCCACTCGCCGGTGAAGGGGTCGACAACGTTGCCGCAGGCGTTGACCGAGACCACGGCGCCCACCTTGATGGGGCCGAGCGCCACGGCGGCAGCGCCAAGGCCGGCCTTCATGCAGGTAGCGGGGCCCATGAGCTTACCCACGGTAGCGCCCGTGCCGGCGCCCACGTTGCCCTGTTCGAGCTTGGTGGGGGTGTTGTCGAGTGCTTCGCGCACGGCGGCGATGCCGGCCTCAATGTCGGGGCGAACGGTGGGGTTACCAAAGGCGAGGTCGAAGATACAGCTGGAGCACACGATAGGCACCTGCGTGGGGCCGACGGGAAGGCCGATGCCGCGGCTCTCAAGCTCGCGAGCGACGCCGCTTGCGGCCTCGAGGCCAAAGGCCGATCCACCCGAAAGGCAGACGGCGTGGACCTTGTCGACGGTGTTCTCGGGTCGTAGCAGGTCGGTCTCGCGCGAAGCTGGAGCACCGCCGCGAACGTCAACGCCGCCGGTGGCACCCTCGGGCGCCACGATTACGGTGCAACCGGTGCCGGCCTCCTCGTCCGTATAGTTGCCATAGCAAAAGCCATCGACATCGCAAACGTCAATGGCCTCGAGCAGTGTATCCATGTTTAACTCCTATCGGTTTTCCGCCGCGCCTTGTGCCCGGTCGGGATCCGTACGGTACGCCAAAATTGTAGGCGCCGGGGGATACCCAGCGCCAGATGCAATTACGAGAGTTTTTGAATCGCGCGCGCGACGCGGGCGATGGGTAGGCCCACCACGTTATAGAAGTCGCCCGAAATATCGTGCACGAGCATGCGTCCTCCTGTGCCCTGAATGCCGTAGGCGCCGGCCTTGTCCATGGGCTCACCCGAGGCGACGTAGTGCTCGATCTGCTCGTCGCTGAGCTCGTAGAACGTCACGTCGGTCACATCGACAAAGGATAGGCTTTCGGCGGCATGCGGGGCGGCCGTATCGCCTGCCTTAACGATGCAGACGCCGGTTGCAACCTGGTGCGTGCGGCCCGAAAGCTCACGGAGCATGGTGCGCGCCTCGTCCTCGGTTGCCGGCTTGCCCAGAATCTTGCCGTCAAAGGTGACGATGGTGTCGGCCGCGACCGTCAGCTCATTGGGCTCGGCATGCTCGGCGGCAACGGCGGCGGCTTTTGCGCGTGCTAAGCGTTCAACGAGCGTAAGCGGGGCCTCGCCATCAAACGGCGTTTCGTCGATATGGGCAGGAATGATGCGAATGCCATAGTCCGCCTCGCGCATCAACTCGATGCGGCGCGGTGATTGCGAAGCCAAAATCATAGCTGAATGCCCTCGGCGACCTTTTCGACGGCCTTGTCGCCGGCGAGCGTGCGCAGCAGCTCAAGCGCAAAGGGGAGCGACTGGGCCATGCCGCTGGCGGTGATGATGTTGCCGTCTTGCGTAACCTTCTCGCCGGTATAGGCGCCTTCGGGGAAGCTTTTCTCAAAGCCAGGGAAGCACGTGGCGTGGCGCCCCTCGAGCAGGTCGAGCTCGCCCAGGATAAACGGGGCGGCGCAGATGGCGGCGACGTGCTTGGTCGCGGCGAACTCGCAGACCACGTCGCAGACGCGCTGATCGGCGCGCAGGTTGGTGGCACCGGGCAGGCCGCCGGGCAGCACGACGCAGTCGTACTCGTCAAAGTTGATCTCATCAAAGAGCGCATCGCAGGTCACAGGGATCTGCAGCGAGCTTACGACCTCACGCGTGGGCATGATCGAGACGAGCGTGGCACGCACGCCGCCGCGACGCATGACATCGACCATGGTCAAGCATTCAATAGTTTCAAAGCCATCGGCGGCGAGAACGGCAACGCTGGGCATGAGGGTTCCTTTCATAGGCGGCATACAATTAGCCGTCTTATACCCCGAAGACCTCCGCTTGCCACGCTCGATTTCCCAATGATTTTTCTGAGCAATGATTAAGTGACTAGTTGCGCCTAAGGTGGACGACGGTCTCGCAGTGGAAGGTTTGTGGGAACAGGTCGACTGGCGTGATCTTTACGGGGGAGAAGGTGCCTTCTTCGACAAAGCGTTTGAGATCGCGCGCCAGGGTGGCCGGGTCGCAGCTCACGTAGGCGACATCGCGAGCACTCGTGCTGGCGATAAGGTCGATCGCCTCGGGGGCGAGGCCTGCGCGCGGCGGGTCGACCACCAAGACGTCGGCATCCTGGTCGGGGAACTCGCGCACCGCGTCTCCGCCAATGACGTCGACGTTATCGAGCTTGTTGATCTCCAAGTTGCGGCGTAGATCGCGCACGGCGGGGCCGTAGGCCTCGACGGCGGCGACAAAGTCGCAGCGGCGGGCGAGCGGCAGGGTAAAGGTGCCGGCACCGCAGTACAGGTCCACGGCAAGCTCGTCTTCCTGCGGGTCGAGCGCTTCCATGACAAGCTCGATCAAAATCTCGGCGCCCTTGGTGTTGACCTGGAAAAAAGACGGGGCAGACAAGCGCATCTGACCCTCGGCGATATTCTCGGTCCATGAGCCCTCTCCGGCGAGCATTTCGACCTTGGAGACACGGCGGGCCTTCTTTTCGCCCTTGCTCATCACGCGCACGATGCTCGTGGGATGAGCGGCGTCCGCCAGCACGCGGGAGACCTGCGAGCGCGGAAAAGAGCCTGTGGGCGTCCAGAGTGCGACCTCGAGTGCCTTGGTACGGCGCGATGCACGAATGCCCACGCGTTCGAGTCCCAAGTCATGGCTGCCGCTTAGATAGTTGAGTGCGCCGACGACCGATTTGAGCGCCTTCGGGAAGCGCTTATCGAACAGCGGGCACGCATCGACGGTCACGATTTTGCTGGGGTCGACACCGTGCATGCCAAGGCGCACGCGACCGTTGACGACGGTCGGTTCGAGCTCGATTTTATTGCGGTAGCCCCAGTCGTCCTTGGTGTGGCAGATGGGCTGTACCAACTCATCGACCTGCTCAGGAGCGAACTTGCCGATGCGCTCGAGCGTGGAGCGCAGGTTTTGCTCCTTGGCGGCGAGCTGTGCCGTGCGTGAGAGATTGCCCCACGAACAACCGCCGCAGATGCCAACGAAGGGGCAGGGGGGCTGAATGCGATCGGGGCTCGGCTCCAGAATCTCGGTCGTGCGGGCGCGCATGAACGACTTGCCGTCCTGTACGACCTCGGCCTCGACGGTGTCGCCTGCCACGGCGCCCTGCACAAAGACGGCCTTGCCGTTGTCGGCGTGCGCCAGCCCGTCGGTGCCGTAGGTCATCGATTCTATAGTGAGCTTCATATCCCTGCCTGTCATGCATCCGGACGGCGGCGCCGGTGAAAAAGCCCTCGTCATCCTCAGCGCGCCCACGGACTGGGAGTACGACAATTACAC
>CAJJZM010000136.1:0-3750 GCA_905197595.1 uncultured Collinsella sp. | reverse complement strand
AAGCGCGTCGGCGAAGGACTTGAGCGACTTGGCCACGGCGGCATCGAGCACCAGGTTGGAATCGGAGACGTTCTGCTCGGAGCCGCAGGCACGGAACTCGAACTTGTTGCCGGTGAAGGCAAACGGGGAGGTGCGGTTGCGGTCGGTGTTGTCCTGCATCAGCTTGGGCAGGGTATCGGCGCCCAGGTCAAGCACGCCGCGCGTGGCATGGACGGAAGCCTTGCCATCGATGATCTTCTCGACGACCTCGGTAAGCTGGTCGCCCAGGAAGATGGACATGATCGCCGGAGGAGCCTCGTTGGCGCCCAGACGATGGTCGTTGCCGGCCGAGGCAACAGAGGCACGCAGGAGCTCCTGATAGTTATCGACGGCCTCGATCACCGCGGTGAGGAAGACGATGAACTGCAGGTTGTCGAGCGGGGTGTCGCCCGGGTCGAGCAGGTTCTCGGACTCGGTGCCAAGCGACCAGTTGTTGTGCTTGCCCGAACCGTTGATGCCCTCAAAGGGCTTCTCGTGCAGCAGGCAGACCAAGTCGTGACGGGAGGCGATGAGCTTCATCTTCTCCATCATGACCAGGTTCTGGTCGATGGCCTCGTTCACCTCGCCATAGACAGGAGCGAGCTCATGCTGGCAGGGAGCGACCTCGTTGTGCTTGGTCTTGGCAGGAATGCCAAGCGCCCACAGTTCATCGTCCAGGTCCTTCATATAGGCCGAGACGGTGGGGCGGATAGCGCCAAAGTAGTGCTCCTCGAGCTCCTGGCCCTTGCAGGGGGCAGCGCCAAAGAGGGTGCGACCGGTGATGACCAGGTCCCTGCGCTTGCGGTAAGCGTCCTTCTTGATCAGGAAGTACTCCTGCTCATCGCCCACGGAAGGAACGACCTTCTTTGGCGTCTTGCCAAACAACGCCAAAACGCGCTTGGACTCACGCGAGAGCGCGGTCATGGAGCGCAGCAGCGGGGTCTTCTTGTCCAGGGCCTCGCCCGTGTAGGAGCAGAAAGCCGTGGGGATGCACAGGACATCGTCCTTAATGAATGCGGGGCTGGTGGGATCCCAAGCGGTGTAGCCACGGGCCTCGAAGGTGGCACGCAGGCCGCCGTTGGGGAAGCTGGAGGCGTCCGGCTCGCCCTGGATGAGGTTCTTGCCCGTAAACTTGGTAATGGCGGTGCCGTCGTGGTTGGGCTCGAGGAAGCTGTCGTGCTTCTCGGAAGTAATGCCCGAAAGCGGCTGGAACCAGTGCGCGTAGTGCGTCGCGCCCTTGGAGATGGCCCAGACCTTCATGGCGTGGGCAACGGCGTTGGCCACATCCAGGTCGAGCGGCTCACCGTCCTCGAGGGTTGCAGCAAGGCGCTTCCAAATGTCCTTGGGGAGGTAGTCCTTCATGACTTCCTCAGAGAACACCATGGTCCCGAAGCGGTCAGTAAGTTCGGCCATACGGAACTCCCTTCGTATCGGCACCGCGTGAGAAGCGGTGTTGATTACTAACGAACGAGTCATAGATTAGGCTCGTCGTGTTTCCGCAACATTACCGTTATGTTGCTGTCACGAAACCAATCAATGAGGTTACCGCATCGCGGCGGCGTTGCCGCCCTCAACAGCCAATCAACTGTATAAATTGCAGACCTCTCCCCATGGTTTAAGGGTAGTCAATTTGGGATGGGGCTCTATTAACTGGTATTTCGTATCAGATACCAGTCTTTATAGCCCCATCCTAGATTGACCGCTCTGCTATAGGGAATGTCGATAGCAAGGCATCTTTGATTGGTATCCCCGAATAGCGAGTGAAACTCCACCGTGACACAGTGGTGCTGTAGAATCCTTACAACACATCACACTATTACGTATCTAAAGGAGCACGATATGCGCGTCGACGAGGTTTTTAAGCAGGCAGCATCCCAGGGCACCGCACCCGTTTCGTTTGAGATGTTCCCGCCCAAGGGCGAGCTTACCCTCAACACGGCTCGCGAGGTGGCAGGCAATCTGTGCAAGCTTTCGCCGAGCTTTGTCTCGGTCACTTGTTCCGCTGGCGGCTCGGGCAACGGTGCCACCACCGCCCCCATCGCGCATATGATTACGAGCGAATTCGATACGCCCTCGGTGGCGCACCTCACCTGTGTGGGCCGTACCCACGCCGATATCGCCGCCAAGATCGATGAGTACCGCACCGCCGGCGTGGAAAACATCCTGGCCCTGCGTGGCGATCTCCCTGCCGGCGCGACCGAGGACGACAAGCCCGCCTCGGACTACGCCTACGCCCGCGACCTCATCCCCGAGCTCGTCGACGCCGGCTTTTGTGTGGGCGCCGCAGCCTACCCCGAGGGCCACATTGCCTGCGAGGATCTCAACCTCTCGGTCGAGCACCTCAAGCAAAAGCAAGACGCCGGCGCGAGCTTCTTTGTGACGCAGCTCTTCTTTGATAACGAGTGCTTCTATCGCTTCCGCGAGCTTGCCGACAAGGCCGGCATCACCGTGCCCATTACCGCGGGCATCATGCCGTTTATGGGCAAGTCGCAGATCAGCCGCATGGTCTTTATGTGCGGCGCGTCGCTGCCCTCCCCCGTCATCAAGATTCTCGCCAAGTACGAGAACGACCCCGAGAGCCTGCAGGCAGCCGGTGTAGATTATGCCGCCCGTCAGCTTTGCGACCTTAAGGAGCACGGCGCCGCTGGTCTGCACCTGTACACTATGAATCGTCCTGCGATCGCCGCGACTATTATGGAGCGCCTGGGGTAATGGAAAAACCGCACATCGATACAACCGCTGTCGAAGTGCCGGCCGACTTTGCGTCGCCGGCGCTTTACCGTGTCGATGCTGCGCACCATCCCCGTGTCGACCGTGCCGAGATGCTGCGGTATCTGGGTTACGGCGGCCAGCAGATTGAGCCCGAGCTGTCACGACGTATTGAGCTTGTAGTCGAGCGCCTGGAACTGGACATTGAGCCCCGTGGCGTGCGCCGCGTGTTTGCCGTCGATGCCACGGGCGTGGACGAACAAAGTGAGCCTTGCATTCGCTTGGTCGGCACCAACGTTGAGCTGCGAGGTCGCGATATCTATCGACATCTCAAAGACGCCCGCTTTGCCGCGCTCATGGCATGCACCCTCGGCATGGACGCCGAGCGTCGCCTGCGCACCACGGGAGCCCAGCAGCCCCTGGAGGGAGCCGTGCTCGACGCCGCATGCTCTGCCTATGTAGAAGCCGCCGTCGAGCAGATGGACCAGCAGGTCAAGGCTGCGGCCGCCGCACACGGACTCGCCGGCAACTGGCGCTTCAGTCCCGGCTACGGCGACTGCCCGCTTACGGCACAGCGCTCAATCGTGGACGCGCTCAACGCCACGCGGCTCATCGGGCTTACCGTCACGCCCACCAGCCTGCTCATGCCCACCAAGAGCGTGACCGCGGTGATCGGTCTGTTCGACGGCGAGGTCCACGACGCCCAGAGCCGCCCCACCTGCAATATCTGCCGCATGCGCGAGCACTGTCGCTTCCGCGCCGCCCACACCACCTGCTATTCCAGCCATTAGGAGCCCTCGATGTTTACTCCGCTTATCACTCATGATTCTGACGGCACTGCATTGGCGGCACCCGTTGATGCCGCACGTCGCAACGGTGCCACGTACAAGACGCGCACGATCGACGATCTGCGCATTAAGGACGATCGCCTGCGTGCGGCCATCGAGGGCACGGGGCATCTGCTGTTCGACGGCGGCATGGGCACCATGCTGCAGGCGGCCGGCCTGAAGCTGGGTGCCCGCC
>CAJJZM010000135.1:0-4122 GCA_905197595.1 uncultured Collinsella sp. | reverse complement strand
CATTTCCATCGGCTTGATTCTGGCGAGCTCCGCTATTGCCAACTGCCAGACCAACTGGCTTGTGGCTGTTATTGCCGTTGCCGTTATCGTGATCTGCAACATTTGGGGTCGCGGCATGGTTAAGATCGTGCCGATCCTGCTGGGCGTCGTGGTGAGCTATACCGTTGCCGCCGCGTTGGGTGAGGTCGATTTTTCGGGCGTTGCCGCCGCGCCGTGGGTCGGTCTTCCCATCGTGTGGGACAACACCGTGTTTGCACTCTTTGGGCCGCAGTTCGACAGCGGCCTTGCCACGACCGCCATCATCACCATTATGCCGCTGGCCTTTGCGACCATGATCGAGCATATCGGTGATATCTCGGCTATCGGCTCCACTTGCGAGCGTAACTACATCGCCGATCCCGGCCTGCATCGCACGCTGCTCGGCGACGGCCTTGCCACGATCCTGGCTTCGCTCTTTGGCGCTCCGGCCAACACCACGTATGGTGAGAACACCGGCGTGCTTGCCCTGACGCGTGTGTTTGACCCGCGCGTGATTCGCATTGCCGCGTGCTGCGCCATCGTGCTTTCGTTCTGCCCCAAGTTCGCGGCTGTCATTGCGGCCATGCCGGCGTGTGTAATCGGCGGTGTGTCGCTCGTGCTCTATGGCATGATCAGCGCCGTGGGCGTTCGCAACCTCATCGAGAACCAGGTCGATTTCCAGAACAACCGCAACGTGCTGGTGGCTGCACTGGTACTCGTGCTTTCGCTCGGCATCGCGTACAGCACCGCCGGCGCCATCGCGCTGGAGTTGGGCGGCGTGACGATTTCGCTTTCCGGCCTTGCAGTGGGCTCGCTGGTGGGTATCGTGCTCAATGCGATTCTGCCGGGTAATGACTTTGAGTTTGATGTCTCGGAACTCGAAGGGTCTGCCGAATAGCAGCTGTGTCCAACTCAGTTAAAAAAGCCGGCCAAGCGTCCGATGCGCATGGCCGGCTTTTTAGTGCGCAAGAACCCAGTGGATGCCACGCGCCATGCGCAGGTCGGTTTGGGCAAAGTGGTTGCCGGGGTTGAGTTCCAGTGTTGTGAGGATGCCGCGCTCAACGAGCAACGTTTCCATTGCGCGCGTGTCGTCAAGTACGTGCCGCATCATGCGGTTGGGCGTCTTGGTTTCCTTTTTGCCGAGCGACAGGTAGACGGCGTCGGGCGTAACTGCCATCGCGTGCTCGTGAGCATAGTCGATAAAGCCAGGAAACCACAGGGACCCCGATGCGCTTGCGGCGCGGTCAAAGGCATCGGTTTGCCAGAGGGCCCAAAGCGAAAAGAGACCCGCCAGCGAATAACCGGCAATGCCACGCCAAGCAGGTGGCTGTGGGAGCGATAATTCGACCTTTGGGATTATCCGGTTCAGTAACTCATCAAGAAAACCGGCAGCTTGGCCGCCGAAAGGCTCGGCATCGCGCACGGTCCCGTCGCATTCCCAGGGACTCAGCTCGCGATTCCAATCGAGCCCGCCAATGGCGACAAGGGTGAACGGTGGACAGCCGAGCTCTCGGCAGCGTTCATAAACCTCCGTGCCGTCGCCCATGACCACGGGAAGATAGATGACTGGTGCGCTTTCGGCATGCTGTGCATGAACGGTTATCTGCTTTTGATGCGCTTCCATGACGGGCTTCTCTCGGCGTTGTGATATCGACGGCCCCCATTGTCGCACGCCGGCTCATGCAGGTTGGGCTAGACCAAAGACAATCTCGTGCATACCCTGCGGACGCATATGGAAAACGCCACCGCCGGAGGGGAGCTCGGCGGTGGCGTTGTTAAACGGTGCTGGGACTCGGAGCCTTCGCGGGAGCTGCCATGTGCGCAGAGGCGTCTAAGAGCGCTTGCGGCTCGCCATGGTGCCTGCGGCGATAGCGGCTGTTCCCGCAAGGACGGTTGCCACGATGGCCGCACCCGAGGTGTCGCCGGTTGCCGCGAGCACGCCGGTAGTCTTGGCTTTCGTGATTGAAGCCGCAACGGCCTTGGTCGGCTTTGAGCCCTCAGGCTTGGGGTTCTGCTTGGACTCCGCGGGCTTGCTTTCTGCGGGCTTGGTCTCGTCGGGCTTGGGGTCTTCCGGCTTGGCTGCCTCGGGAGGTGCGATGACCATGCTCTTGGCGACAGCTTCGTTATAGGGGGAGTCGATCACAGCGTCGCCCGTGCCGATGGCTTGGCCTGCCTCGTAGATGCCGTCACGGAGCTTGCGATAGTCAATGACCTTGCCGCCTTCGGGCGTCTGGATGGCGGCGTTCTCAATCTTGATGGTGCCGATTGTCTTGCCGTCAGCGCTCATGGCACGGGCAAAGATTGCCGCTGTATCTCCTTCGGCCGTTACCTTGCTGCGGATGATCGAGATGACTGCGGGTGTGACGCCCTCGCTGGTCTGGGCGATGATGCCGATGTTCTCGCCTTGGGGCTCGGGGCTCGTCTCACCATCTTGGTTTTCGCTGTAGGGGATGGGGCCGTCGCCGTTCTCGACATAGCGGGCTATGGCCTTGACAACGGAGTCGCTGATGTAGATGTGGCCACCCTCCTCGTTGGGTCGATCGTTTCTGGTGGAGAATGCAGCCGAAACCTCGCCTTCCGCAAACGCGTCCACGGTGGAGCCGTTCTTGACGACGATATCGTCTTGGTAGGTGAAGAGGGCAATGGCGCCACCGTATCTGCCTTTACTTGCGCGGACTGTCACGTTTGCATGATCGAGTGTGATGCCCTTGTGGGCATAGACGCCATATTCAACACCGTTTGCGTTGAGGGAGGCGTTTGTGGCTGCGAGGCTGCCCTTGGCCTCGACGGCGGCGTCTTTCTCGGAGCTCGCCTTGACCTGGCTGCCGTCCGAGATATTGATGTTGCCGCCGCTCCAAATGGCCTCACCATCGGCTGAGCTTGCCTCGACTGTGCCGCCACCCTTGATGGTGAGGTTCTTGTCGGTTCCGATACCCTTGTCCTTGGTAGCCCTGGCGGTGACGGCCCCGCTGTCGTCAATCGTGATATTGCCGTTTGCCCTGATGCCATCCGATACGCCCGTGGCGTTGACGTTGCCCGAACCTTTGATAGCGAGATCGCCCTCGGCGTCGATGGCATCAAATCCAGCGCTCGTGGCGTTGACGGATCCGGCTCCGTCGATGTTGATATTACCCGTGGAGAGGATAGCGTCCTCAGTAGATGCCACGCTGAGCGTGCTGCCCGCGTCGCCTTGGATATTGAGCTCGGCGTTCTCATTCTTGCCATGAGAAGCCTTGATGCCTTCGATCCAGTCGGCAGTGACGATGTTGTTTCCCGAGTAATTCACGTTGAGCTTGCCTGCGGCCTGGATCTCGCCGCCGTTATAGTTGTTGAGCTTCAAGTCGTCGGCGCCGTCCCACGACCAGGTACCGGCCTCGTCGCTCGCCGCGGTGTTGTACTTGTTGCCGCCGACCTTGACCCATTCCGCTGCGAGCGAGACGCTCGGCATGAGCAGCGAGCTCACCGTGAGCGCGCACACGGCGCCCGTGACGATGCGGCGCGTCACGCGGCGCCAGCTGCCGTGCGCGAGTCCTATGCGACGGCGAACGTCGGGTTCGGCAACATGGGTTCCGGCGGTAGTGTCATTGCGTTTGGGGGTCGTGAACAAGGCTGCCATGGTTGCTCCCGTTCTCATAGGGCCTATACGGCTAGATTCAGCGTATCTGCTGGATGTTGCCGGCGGTAGTGCCGTTTGGAGGGCAAAATGTCCAAAATCCGGAAGAGGAATAAGCTGCGCACCTACGCGTTGTCGGGCATTAATCACAAAGCGCGGAGCCGCTTGTTGCGACTCCGCTCGCGTGTGCGCCATACGAGGGCAAACAGGAAACGCCACCGCCGGAGGGGAGCTTGGCGGTGGCGTTGCTAAACGGCGTGCGGACTAGGCGTATTCGGGGGTGCCGCCCCGTGCGTTAAAGATCGAGGCGTCTATGCACGCTTGCGGCTCACCACGGCGCCCGCGGCGATGGCGGCTGTTCCCGCAAGGGCGGCTGCCACGATGGCTGCGCTCGAGGCGTCGCCGGTTGCCGCGAGTTTGCCGGCGGTCTTGGCTCCCGTGGCTGCAACTGCAACGGTCTTGGTCGTCTTCGTGCCCTCGGACTTGGAACC
>CAJJZM010000134.1:0-4145 GCA_905197595.1 uncultured Collinsella sp. | reverse complement strand
CGACGGCCAGGTGCCGGGAGCTATTCCCGCGTTGCGCTAGCTGCGGAAACGCGGGACCCGTTCAGGCTGTTGCGTTGAGATTGAAAATCAACCTTTTTGACCGTTTGCCCTACGAAATCGACCCGTTGGGGAAAAATAGCTTGACGTTTGGACGCTTCTCGTGCTTTAAAAGCCGACTATTAAGCTAAATCTGCATGAAAGGGTTCTGCATGAGCTCGCGTGCCATGGTGGTCGAATCGCCATGACCGGTTAGGCAAACGGTATCGGGCGGGAGAAGCCGGGCGAGCTTGGAGAGCGAGCGCAGAATCGCCGCCTCGTCTCCTCCAGAAAGATCGGTGCGGCCGTGCCCACCCGGAAACAGGGTGTCGCCCACAAAGGCAATGTTCCCCTGCTCGGTGGCAGCAAACAAGACGATCCCGCCCGGCGTATGCCCTGGCGTCTCGATCACCTGCAGGTAGATATCGCCCACCTCGATAGCATCTCCCTCGGCGAGCAGGTGCGTCGGCTCCCCGGGGTCAGGCGTCTCAATGCCCCACATAGCTCGCTGTTCCTCGATGTTCGCATGCGGCACCGCCACATCCTTAGCACACAGCTCATACTGGCAGCCCTCGCCAACGGTGGTTCGCACGCCTGCAACACCACCAACATGATCGGCATGGCCATGAGTGCATACGGCGCCAAACACGCGTACGCCGGGATGCTCGGCTCGAATATGCTCCACCAGGCGTTCGCCTTCCCATGCGGGATCGATAATCACGCACTCATTGTCCGAAATAACAGCATAGCTATTGGTCTGAATGGGACCGTTTACGAGCGTCTCGATCTCGACCGTTCCCTTGGGAGTTAAATCCAAGGACACAGCACTCATGTCCCTCTCCTCTCTATAGAACTCGAGGCATCAAACGATGCCTCGAGTGTAGCGAATATCGATAATGTGACACGTTCGTCGCGACTAAACGCGGCGCTTAAGCTGGGCTCCACCCTCACCGGGCATCAGGCGGCGCGCGTCGTAGACCGAGTCAACGCTGCTGATGGAGGCCAGCAGCGGATCCAGACCACTCGCGTCCGAGATCTCGACCATAAAGCGCAGGGTTGCAATACCCTCGCGGTTGGTCGACGTAGCGGCAGAAAGGATATTGCCGCCCGCATCGCCAATGGCAATGGTGACGTCCTTGAGCAGGCCCATGCGGTCCAGGCACTCGACCACGATCTCGACCTGGAAGAGGGTGTCGGCAGCGCCGTCCCACTCCACTTCGATCATGCGCTCGGGATGCTCCATAAGACCCTTGACGTTGGGACAGTTGGCGCGATGCACCGAAACGCCACGACCGCGCGTGATGAAGCCGACGATGTCGTCGCCCGTCACGGGGTTGCAGCAATGAGCCAGACGGACCAGTAGGCCGCTGTTGCTCTCGCCCTTGACGATAATGCCGTTACTGGCGCTCTTGCCGCGCTTTTGCGGCTTGCGGTTGGAGCCGCGAGCAGGCTGCTTCACGACCTCGGCGATAGCCTCGGCCTTGGTGAGCTGTTCCTCGGGCTTGGGGTCCAAGATTTGCTCGACCTTATTGCCCACAGCGCGCGGGGCAACCTTGCCGGCGCCGACGGCGGCAAACAGGTCCTCGAGCTGCTTGAAGTTAAACTGCTCCGCCACGGCGTTGAGCGCACGCGTCGAACGCGGCGTAGAAATGCCATAGCCACGCTTACGCAGGTCCTTAGCCAGCATATCGCGACCAGCAGCAGCGTCGTCGTCCTTGGTCGCAGCGGCAAAATAGCGGCGGATCTTTGACTTGGCGGAAGGTGTCTTAACGATCTTGAGCCAATCACGCGACGGCTTGGAACTCTTGTTAGTCAGAATCTCGACACGGTCACCCGTCTTAATCTCGTGCGTGAGCGGAGCCACCGCACCGTTGATTTTGGCGCCGACGCAATGGTTTCCCACCTCGGTGTGAACGGCGTAGGCAAAGTCGAGCGGCGTGGAGCCGGCACGAAGCGCCATGACCTCGCCCTTGGGCGTAAAGACAAAGATCTCCTGATCGAAGAGGTCGACCTTCAGCGAATGCAGGTATTCCTTGGCATCGGTGATCTCGTCGGAAGCCGCCCAATCGAGCGAATGCTTGAGCCAGTTGATCTGGTCGTCCAAACGTTGAGCGTCATTGGTCTTGGAAGCAGACGATCCGCCCGACTTCTTATATAGCCAGTGGGCGGCAATGCCGTACTCGGCCTGCTCATGCATCTCGTAGGTTCGAATCTGAATCTCGAGCGGGCGGGCCGTGGGGCCGATAACCGTCGTATGGAGCGACTGGTAGTTATTGACCTTGGGCATGGCGATATAATCTTTAAAGCGACCGGGCATGGGGTGCCACAGCGTATGCACCGCGCCGAGCGTGGAGTAGCAATCGCGCACCGAATGCGTGATGACGCGCAGTGCCACCAGGTCGTAGATCTCGGAGAATTCCTTGCCCTTGCGCTTCATCTTTTGGTAGATGGACCAATAGTGCTTGGAACGGCCGTTGATCTGGAAGTCCTCTAGACCAATGCGGTTGAGCTCATCGGTAAGCGTCTTGATGGTCTCGGCAAGGTAGCGCTCGCGGACCTCGCGCGACTCAGCCACCATGCGCGCGATGCGCTGGTAGGCATCGGGCTCCAGGTAGAAGAAGGACAGGTCCTCGAGTTCCCACTTAATAGAGCTCATGCCCAGGCGGTCGGCCAAGGGCGCGTACACGTCCATGGTCTCGCGCGCCTTAAACAGGCGACGATCCTCGCGCAGGGCTGCCAGCGTTCGCATGTTGTGCAGACGGTCGGCAAGCTTAACGATGATGACGCGGATGTCCTTGGACATGGCGAGGAACATCTTGCGCAGCGTGAGGGCCTGTTTCTCGTCCATGCTGTCGACTTCGATGTTGGTGAGCTTGGTCACGCCATCGACGAGCTCGGCCACCGTATCGCCAAACAGGTCGGAAACATCGGCAAGCGAGGTCTCGGTATCCTCGACGGTATCGTGTAGCAGCGCGGCGCACACCACGTCACAGTCCATCTTGAGATCGGCCAAAATGATGGCCACCTCGACGGGATGGTTGATGTACATCTCACCCGAGCGGCGCTTTTGGTTGCAGTGCTTCTCGGCAGCAAAGCAATAGGCCTGCTCCACCTTAGAAAAGTCGTCCTCATTCATATATTTGAGGCACAGGCGCTCCAGCTTGTCGTAGCTGTCCGCCATAATCTCGGGCGGCAGCTCATCGGCATGCTTATAGTGCTCCATCTCCGAGAACGGCTGGAGGGCGGAATCATGGGCGGTACGGGCTGCGGCATCCATCGAGGTCCCCTTCCCCTAGGCCCGCGGTACGATCGGGCGGTTAACTTTGGCTAGCATATCAGAAGCGCACGAATCGAGCGCCCAACTCCGGAAAGCCGAGAACTCCATGCGCGAACGCAAGCCCTCCAAATAGCGAATTGACCTGCTCAATTGCACACGGCCGGGGTTTTCGGCCATCGCGATGCGACGGGTGTCGTCAAACCCCGAAACGCGACAGAAGCCAAGCTCTTCGAAGATTCCCAGGCCACTTTCCACCGAGCGCTCGTCGACCGGCGTGCGGGCATCGATGGCAAGGCACATCTGCGCGATGTCGATATCGCTCGCGCTAAAGGAATCGTCCCCGGTCTTGCCGCGGTTGGAGCGCCACATGGTTTGCAGCGCGCGATAGAGCGTGACGAGCTCGTCGCGCTCGGGCGCATAGCAGTCGAGTAGGCGCTCGTTAATGCGGGCGTCGCGCGACGAATAGAGCAGGTGAATCACGGCGGGCTGTCCATCGCGACCGGCGCGGCCACTCATCTGGTTAAACTCAATCGCGCCAAACGGCATGTGATAGAGCACGACATGGCGAATATCGGGAAGGTTGACGCCCTCGCCAAAGGCAGAGGTCGAGACGATGCAGCTGAGGCTTCCGTCTCGGAATGCTTCCTCCACGCGGCGGCGATCGGAGCGCGCAAGCCCCGCGTTATAGAACGCGATATGGGTTGCGCAATCGGGCACACGCTTGCGCAACGTCTTGGCGAGCGCCACGGACTGGTCGCGCGAATTGACGTAAATGACGGTCTTCTCCCCCGTCGCCACGATCGACACCAAACGGTTCTCGCGGCTCGCAAGG
>CAJJZM010000133.1:0-4146 GCA_905197595.1 uncultured Collinsella sp. | reverse complement strand
ATATAATGGTGGGCACGCAAACGATTGGAGAGCGCATGCCCACGTCACAAAGCCAGAAAAAAGAAGCCATCGCTCAGGCGACCGAGCAGGAGCTCGCGTCGCTTGCAGGTCGCGGTGTGCGTATCGCGGGCAACGCGTGCTCGCCGATTGTGCTGGTCAAAGGCGATTTGGATGAAGCCGAGTGCTCGGGCGGCGAGCTGGCTGCCGGCGCGGATGGCGCCGCGTTGCGCAAGGCGCTCGGCGCCATCGGATATGCCCCCGAGGACTTTTGCGTGCTGGCAAGCGTCGCCGGCGCGGGTGACGGAGCGGTCGCGGTGGGCGAGACTCTGCCGTGCGACCTGTTCCGCGAGGCGCTGGAGACCTTGGACCCCGAGGCGGTGCTGCTGCTCGACAACAGTGCGGCCGATGTCATGCGCGAGACCTATGCCGATATGCTTGTGGCAATTGATGACTTTGACACCGCCATGCTCAAGCCCGGCCTGGTCGCCCATGTGCAGGGGCGCCGCGTGCTGGCGCTCGACGGTTTTGAGGCGGCGCTCACCGACAAGGCCGCCAAGCAGCGCATGTGGGCCTACATTAAGCAGCTGACCCCGGCGGCTGCACCGCTGTAGCGAGGTTGGCGGCAGCCCCTACATCACGGCGCGCAGCTCAAACCGGTCGCCGTTAATGCGGAGCTGGCAGTTGCCGTTCATGCGCTCGACGGCAAGCATAATGCTCTTGGTGCCAAAGCCGTGCCCAGTGTGCTGAGCCACGGGCATGCCGTCGACCATGTGCGGCGCACGGCCAAACGTGTTGGAAACCAGCAATAGAAGCTGACCGTCTTCGTAGCGAAGGTCCAGGTCGACAAACCGCTTGCCTTCGGGGGCGGCGCTCGCCGCGGCGATGGCATTGTCCAGGGCGTTCGATACCACACTGAATAGATCGACATCGCCCACGTGGACGGTTTCGGGCACGGCGGCGCGCAGATCGGCGGTGATGCCGCGCGCGTTGATGTCCGCGGAAAGCGACGAGAGCGCAATGTTGACCGTTTCGTTGGCGCAGTAGCGGCGCACGGCGGTGCGGTCGTTGGTCTCGCAGAGCGCGTCGATGCGCCCGAGTGCCTCATCGGTGTGACCCTCTTCGATCAGGGCCGCAAGACCGCGCAGGTAGTGGCGCATGTCGTATCACATTGAGACCAAGTCAAGAAGAATCGCTTCGGTCGAATCGCGTCTTTTGGGTGAGTTCTCAACGTCCGCTGCCGCTGGTTTCCACCGTATGCCGAAAACACCCGGACGATGCCGTGCAGATCGCTTCGCTCTGCTATAGTCTCCCAAATTCACGTTTTCTATTGGGATGGTGGTTAATATGGGCGACATACTCGAATCGTTCCTGCGCGTGGCGATGGTGGTGTTCATCGTCGGTCCGCTCACTGCATGGGTCGCCCGTCGCGGCGCGCGCGAGCGCAGTGAGGCGACGGACAGCCTCGATCGCTTCACGGTGCGCATGCCCGCTGCCATTCGCACGATCATCGCCTGCTGCGCCGTCGCGTTCGAACTGCTCATGCTGGGTGTCTACGTCTGGCAGGGCGTCTCGTTGGGCGAGTGGGACCACGAACTTGTGTGGTTCGGTCACGCCATGGCGCTCGCGGGCATGGCCATCTGGGCCCTGCTGAGCATCCCGCGCATCGACGTGGACGGTGAGCGAATTCTCTCGCGTAACGCCTTCGGCATCCGCAAGGAGACGACGTTTGGCAACATCACCCGTGCAACGCTTCACACGCAGATGATGAGGATCGACCTGTTCGAGGGCGACCGGAAGTTCTGCTCGATAAGCCTCGAGGGGGTGTGCTCGCTCAACCTCCTCGCCCGTCTGGAGGAAGAGGGCATCGAGGTCTCGGACGCTGTTGACGGCCCGATGACCAAGGCGGGCCTGTGTTGGTCTGCCATCAAGCCGTTGACGATTGTTTTCAACGGCATGGCGCTCGTCTTCTCGCTCGTGATCGCCTTCATGGCTGTTTTCACCGATGCCGGTGCTCGTCTGCTCTTGCTCGTCCCGTTCCTCTTCCTGTTCATAGGGGGACTCCTGCCCCTGCTCATGCTCAGCATGCCCGCCCGCGGCATCCTCGAGATCGGCAGGCAGGAGCGCGAACTCGGCTTCTCCTTCGCCGAGGAGATGGCGAGCCGAGGTGCCACGGGCACTTCGCTTGTCGACGATGATTGGTTCATCGAGATCAGCAATGCCCGCGTCGTGGCGTTCCGTCGCGATTACCTCAAGAAGGTCACGGCGCACGAGAACAGCGAGAGCGGCGACCGTTGCACGGTGACCACGAAAGGCGGTCGCAAAATCAAGGTGTATGCAGCGGGCAGCACGCTCGAGGACCTGCGCTCGTGGTTCAAACAGGGTGCCAAGGCCAGAAGCACGCTCGACCGTGCAGAGGACGCGCTCGAGACGACGTCTGATTGGGTTGTCTGACCTGTATCGTCTTTTCGGACACGCATGCTAGAGGCCCAATCCTTTAGAATGCATTCATCGACGACCGAGAGGACGGTATGCTATGTCCAACCCAGCCGCCAAGTACACCGACGAGTTCAGGCGCGAGACCGCCGACTACATCATCTCGACGGGCAGGCCGATAACGGAATGCTGCGCAGAACTGGGCCTGAATTCCAAGACCGTGAACAAGTGGGTGCAGAATCGCCGGCGCGAGCTTGCCGGCGGGCCCGACCCCAAGGCCGAGGACCGCGAGCTTCGCGAGGCGAAAAGGCGCATACGCGAGCTCGAGATGGAGAACGCCTTCTTGAAAAAAGCCGCGGCCTTCTTCGCCAAAAGCCAGGCGTAGCCGCATGCTACCGGATGATGTTGGCGGAGAAGGCCGAATTCCCGGTGAAAATGATGGCCCGCGTGCTCGGCGTGAGCCGATCGGGCTTCTACTCGTGGCTCTCCAACGGCTGCCCGCGAGAAGACTGGTCGGCCGAGCGCGAGGCGGTCCGGCGCGTGTGGCTGGAGTCGGACCGCAGGTTCGGCTTCCGGTTCGTGAAATGCTTCCTGCCCGGCGAGTTCTCCGGATTGACCCTGTACAGGGTGCGCAAGCTGATGCGCGAGCTGGGAATACGCGGCTGCACGCCCAACGCCAGGAAGCGCACCACCATCCCCGACCCGAAGGCCAGGCCCCGGCCCGACCTGGTGCGCCGCGACTTCACCAGTCCCGTTCCAACCTGCAAGCTCGTGGGCGACATCACCTACCTGCGCACCGGCGAGGGATGGCTGTACCTGTCGACGGTCATCGACCTCAACACCCGCATGGTGGTGGGCTGGTCGCTCTCCGAGCGCATGACCGCCGACATCGTGGTTTCGGCGCTGGCGTCGGCCAAATCGCGCGGCTACGTGGCCGGCAACGCGATATTCCACGCCGACCGCGGCGCCCAGTACACCAGCAGGCTTCTGGCCGAATGGGCGCGCGACAACGACGTGCGGCTGTCCTGCAGCCGCGCCGGCAACTGCCACGACAACGCGGTGGCCGAGTTCATCGAGGCGTACTACAACCGCCGAAGGCCCCGCTCGACGATCGGCTACAAGGTGCCGGCCGAGGCCATGGCGGCCTTCTTCGAGAGAACCGAGCCCAAGCTCGAGGCCATGCCTATGGCCGCTTGATTTCTCGAGCATTCGTGTCCGAAATCTTGACACAGGTCAGAAGGCCTCGATGCCAGCGCTGCGCCGATATGGGGCAGCGGCCCCCCGTTGGCCGCCATGGCCCTGACTTCCGAGCGTATGCTGGCGCCGCTCGTCTTAAGACGTCGACCTCCATCCGGAGCCTGCGGTTCTCGCGCTCGGGCTCCAGGATCCGGTTCTACTCGGGCATGCGGTTGTCGGCGGCGCGCGGCGAGCCGGTCTCGTTTATCGACTTGACCCGCCTCTCCACGGTGCTCTTGTCGAGGTCGCACTCGTCCATGGCCTCGCGCCTGGGCTTTCCGGCGTTGCGGAGATCGACTATCTTCCTCTTGAACTCGTCGGTGAAATGCCTCGGTCTGGGGCCGGTCGAGGCCGAGCCCCCGGTCCGGCTGGGGTAGCATGTCGCTGCGGACCATTGTCTTTCCTCTCGTTGAATATCTAGGCGCTGGCCCTTTCTTGCTTCTTACACCTCGATTGTGCTCGCTACCCCCAGCGGGC
>CAJJZM010000132.1:0-4238 GCA_905197595.1 uncultured Collinsella sp. | reverse complement strand
CCCTTTCTGGCCTAGTGCCATATGAAAGTATGAGCCGTCGTCTGCTGGGCGGCGGATGAAACAGGAGAGGAGCTACGATGGCTGCAGGCAAAACCTTCTATGACATCCTGGGCGTATCCAAGAGCGCCTCCGACAAAGAGATCAAGAGCGCGTTTCGCAAGCTCGCGCAAAAATATCACCCCGATGCCGGCGGCGACGAGGCTAAGTTCAAGGAGATTAGCGAGGCCTACGAGACGCTTTCGGACGAGAAGAAGCGCAAAGAGTACGACCAGATGCTCATGTTTGGCGGCATGCCGGGCGCAGGCGGCGCGTATGGCGGCGGCTACGGTGCCGGCGCGGGCGCCAGCGGCTGGGGCGACATCTTCGACAGCATCTTTAGCGGCAACGGCGCTTGGGGTAGCGATTGGGGCTCGGGCTTTGCCGGGGCTGCGGGTGCTGCCGGTGCCGGCGCGGGTCGCAGCCGCGCGCGCAAGGGCGGCGACCTGTCGCTGACCGTCGATGTGACGGCCGAGGACGCGTTTCGCGGCGTGACGCACAAGGTCACCTACCGCATTCCCTCGACGGGCGAGCAGCAGACCATCACGGTCTCGGTGCCTGCGGGTGCGGTCGACGGCGGCAAGCTGCGTTACAAACGTCGCGGCGAGTATGGCGTTGCCGGCGGCGAGCGCGGCGACCTGGTCGTGACCACGCACGTGGAGGAGCATCCGCTGTTTAAGCGTAAAGGTGCCGACGTGACCATGGAGGTACCGGTCTCGGTCTATGAGGCGGCGCTCGGCTGCACGGTGGACGTGCCGACGCCCGGTGGTGCGACGGTTCGTCTGAAGGTGCCCGCGGGTACCCAGACGGGCAAGAAGTTCCGCTTTAAGGAAATGGGGGCGCCCGACGTTAAGCACCGTGGCCGTACAGGCGCGCTGCTCGTCGAGATCAAGGTGCAGGTCCCCACGAACCTATCCGATGACGAGCGCGATGCCATGACCAAGCTGCGCGAGGCCGACACGCGCGATTATCGCGAGAAGGTCAACCGTTACAAGGCGACGTACTAGGGCGGTCGTGGCGCACACCCGCGCCCGCGGGCTTATGATGGACGATAACGAGACGGAAAGGGGTCAGGTAGCATGGCCGAGGACAATAGGAATAAACCGCTGTACATGATCAGCGTGGCGGCCGAGTTGACCGGCATGCATCCGCAGACTCTGCGCGTCTACGAGTCCAAGGGCCTGGTGAACCCCCAACGTTCGGGCGGCAACACGCGTCTGTATTCGCGTGCCGATATCGAGCGCCTGGAGCTCATCAACCAGCTGACCGACGAGGGCATCAACCTTGCCGGCGTGGTGCGCATCCTCGATATGAAGGAGCGTGCCGAGGAGCGCGAGCGCGAGAACGAGAAGCTCCGCGCCCGCGTGCGCCAGCTCGAGGACGAGCTGCACGAGTACAAGATGCAGAAGAAGATCACCGCCCTGGCCCCGCGCGACGGCTCAGTCAACCCCGAGCAAGTCATGCGCAAGCTGCTGGGCACGGGCGGGGATTTGTAGTTACGCGGTTTTACCAAACCGCGTAACGGCTCGACGCTGCGCGCCGCCCAGAGCGACAATTTGTCATTCAAAAGGCAAGGCATGACCAGAAGGTCTATGCCTTGCCTTTTTCATGCCAACTTGTTCGCTCTGGACGTCGCTCGCTGTCCGTCCTCTACCTGCGGCGTTGCCTTGCTCCGGATGCGGTAGTCATTGGGGACGTTCTTAAATGACTAGTCGAAAGGGACACTCTTGCACCAAATCTGCCGGCCCACGCTGGGCTCGTCCTTTACTTTACTGAGATAAAGTGAACGTGTAGATTCGTAACCCACTCGCAACCGTTCTATGGCACGATATTGAACGAATGTATGCTATGCGCCCGAGCTTTTCGGGCAGAGTGGGAGACAGTATGGTCAAGCTGTACGAGGACGGCATCTACCTGCGCGGTGGCAGCGAGGTTGTGCCTGCGGCCGAGGCTGTAGAGCGCGGCATTACGCAGACGCCCGAGGATGCCAAACGCGGAACCATCGCGTATTCGATCCTCCAGGCGCACAATACGTCTGGCGACCCCGAGGCGCTCAAGATTCGTTTTGACGCCATGGCCAGCCACGACATCACTTTCGTCGGCATCATCCAGACGGCGCGTGCCTCGGGCATGGAGCAGTTCCCGCTGCCCTACGTGCTCACCAACTGCCATAACTCACTGTGCGCCGTGGGCGGCACCATCAACGAGGACGACCACGTCTTTGGCCTCTCTGCGGCCAAGAAGTACGGCGGCATCTTCGTTCCGCCGCACATCGCGGTCATCCACTCCTTTATGCGCGAGAACTTCGCCGGCTGCGGCAAGATGATCCTGGGTTCCGACTCGCACACCCGCTACGGCGCCCTGGGCACCATGGCCGTGGGCGAGGGCGGCGGCGAGCTGGCAAAGCAGCTGCTGCGTGACACCTACGATGTTGCCTATCCCGGCGTCGTTGCCATCTACCTCACGGGCGCCCCGCGCCCCGGCGTCGGCCCGCACGATGTGGCGCTCGCCATCATCAAGGCGGTCTTTGCCAAGGGCTACGTTAAGAACAAGGTCATGGAGTTTGTGGGCCCCGGCATCGCGAGCATGACGACCGACTACCGCAATGGCGTCGATGTCATGACCACCGAGACCACCTGCCTTTCCTCCATCTGGGCAACCGACGAGGACACTCACGCGTTTTTGACCATGCACGGCCGTGGCGACGACTACCGCGAGCTCAAGCCCGCCGATGTCGCCTACTACGACGGCTGCGTCGAGGTCGACCTGTCGAGCATCAAGCCCATGATCGCCCTGCCGTTCCATCCTTCCAACGGCTTTGAGATCGACGAACTCAACGAGAACCTCGAGGACATCCTGCACGAGGTTGAGCTCGAGGCTGCCAAGATCGGCGAGGGCAAGACGCACTTTAGCCTGCTCGACAAGATCGTCGACGGCAAGCTGCACGTGCAGCAGGGCGTTATCGCCGGCTGCTCGGGCGGCAACTACGACTCCGTGGTGCAGGCTGCCCGTGTGCTCAAGGGCGCCAATACCGGCTGCGGCGAGTTCTCGCTGTCGGTCTATCCCACGAGCCAGCCCGTGGCGCTCGAACTCACGCGCCGCGGCTATATCTACGACCTCATGGAGGCCGGCGCGATCGTGCGCACGGCGTTCTGCGGCCCATGCTTTGGTGCCGGCGACACGCCTGCCAACAACGGCCTTTCGATCCGCCACACCACGCGCAACTTCCCCAACCGCGAGGGTTCCAAGCCGGGCAACGGCCAGCTGAGCGCCGTGGCCCTGATGGACGCCCGCTCCATTGCGGCGACGGCGGCCAACGGCGGCATCCTGACGCCGGCGACCGACCTGCCCGAAGAGACCTGGGACGAGGCCTGCGAGTACACCTTCGACGACGCGCCGTACAAAAAGCGCGTGTACTGGGGCTTTGGCAAGGCTGAGCCGGCCGACGAGCTGGTCGAGGGCCCCAACATCAAGCCGTGGCCCGCGATGGAGCCTCTCGGCGACGATATCCTGCTCAAGGTGTGCTCCAAGATCATGGACCCGGTCACCACGACCGACGAGCTCATCCCCTCGGGCGAGACGAGCTCCTTCCGTTCCAACCCGCTGGGCCTGGCCGAGTTTACGCTCAGCCGTCGCGACCCGGCCTACGTGGGTCGTTCCAAGGAGGTCGACGCCGTGGAGAAGCGTCGCGTTGCCGGTGAAGCCGCGGGCGACCTGGCGGCGCTCGATGCCGAGCTTGCAAGCGTGTTTGAGGCACTGGCCGGCGCCGGTGTCGCGGCCGATGCCAAGGCGACTGAGTACGGCTCCATGCTCTATGCCAAGAAGCCCGGTGACGGTTCTGCCCGTGAGCAGGCTGCGAGCTGCCAGCGCGTGATCGGTGGCCTGGCCAACATCGTCCACGAGTACGCCACCAAGCGCTATCGCTCCAACGTGATGAACTGGGGCATGGTGCCCTTCCAGATGGAGGCCGAGCCCAACTTTGAGGTGGGCGACTACGTCTTTGTGCCGGGTATCCGCGCCGCGCTCGACGGCGACCTGAAGAGCATCGCTGCCTACGTGGTGCGTGCCGACGGTGCGGTCGAGCAGATTGAGCTCTACATTGCCGATATGACGGCCGAGGAGCGTGCCATCGTCAAGGCCGGCTGTCTGATCAACTACAACAAGTTCAAGGCCGCTGCCGAGTAACTCTGCTGTACGCCCCT
>CAJJZM010000131.1:0-4249 GCA_905197595.1 uncultured Collinsella sp. | reverse complement strand
CCCCCGTTTTGTGTCCTTTGGGCCTCGAAGCGCCTCCCCTGAGACCTGATTGACGGCGCCATCCAGACCCCGTGGACAAAAAATGGCAAATATGAGTACTGTCACCTTTTTAGTAACAGCCAAAACTGCCCCAAACGACGTCTTTGCGGCCTAGATATGCCTTCAAATTGATCAAAACGCCCGGTAGCATGCTTCTGCGTGCTAACGTTAATGAACATATTTACTGTTGTGTCTAATATCTTATAAGATCGATATGATACTAGGCTAGCAACAGTACTCATATTTGCCATTTTTTGTCCACGGGATATGCCGCAGAAGATCCAACTTGCTCCAGCATGTCGTACGCCGGTCCCCCCCCCTTCCGGCGAGTGCCGACATTTCCCCAGATAAAACCGACCAAAATAAACCTGTCCCTTTTCGGCAGGTTTCGCTTGCACTTTAGCGTGCGACAGCGGATAATGCCGGGCATTCGACAATACGCTTATTGCTCTTTCTATAGATTGAGGAGGCCCCTATGGCCATGGAATTCAAACGCAGGCTACCGATCCCCATGGAGATCCGCGAGGAAATGCCGCTTTCTGCCGAGCTTACCGCCAAAAAGCAGGCATTTGACGCCGAGGTCGCCAAAGTCTTTACCGGCGAGGACGCACGTAAGGTGCTCATCATCGGCCCGTGCTCTGCCGATCGCGAGGATTCGGTGCTTGAGTACATGAACCGCCTGGCCAAGACCGCCGAGGAGGTCAAGGACAAGCTCATCATCATTCCGCGCGTCTACACCAATAAGCCGCGTACCAAGGGCACCGGCTACAAGGGCCTGCTGCACAACCCCGACCCCGAGGCGCCCGATGACCTGCTCGAAGGCGTTAAGGCCATCCGCCACATGCACCTGCGTGTCATCGAGGAGACCGGCTTCTTTACCGCCGATGAGATGCTCTACCCGTCGAACTACCAGTACCTCGTCGACCTGCTGAGCTATGTCGCCGTGGGCGCGCGCTCGGTTGAGAACCAGGAGCATCGCTTGGTGTCGAGCGGCATTTCGGTGCCGGTGGGCATGAAGAACCCCACTGCCGGCTCCACCACCGTCATGCTCAACTCCATCTACGCCGCCCAGGCGCATCAGAGCTTTATCTTCCGCAACTGGGAGGTCGAGTGCGACGGAAACCCGCTCGCGCACGCCGTCATGCGCGGCTACATCGGTCTCGACGGCCGCACCTACCCCAATTACCACTACGAGCACCTGGAGCGTCTGGCCGAGCGTTACACCGAGCATGCCGGCTACGCCAACCCGGCAGCGGTTATCGACTGCAACCATGACAACTCGGGCAAACGTCCGCTGGAGCAGTATCGCATTTGCAAGGAAGTGCTCGACAGCTGCCGCCGCAACGAATCCATCTCCAAGCTGGTCAAGGGCTTTATGATCGAGTCCTACCTTGAGGACGGCAACCAGCCGGTTGACGGCGGCGTCTTTGGCAAGTCGATCACCGACCCATGCCTGGGCTGGGAAAAGACCGACTACCTCATCCACGAGATCGCAGAGCGTATTTAGTTACGCGAGCCGCATCTGGACAATCTGACGTTCAACTTCAAGGGCGCGACCAGAAGGTCAGCGCCCTTTCGTTTCACGTCACCTTGTCTCAAATGCGACCCGCTCGCTGTCCGTCCTCTACCTGCGGCGTTGTCTTGCTCCGGATGCGGCAGTTGGGGACGTTCCTTTCCTGCCGGCAGTCTGGGACATTCCTTGGAGTAGTCGTTGGGGACGCTCTTGTTTGACTAGTCGTTTAAGAACGTCCCCAATGACTATCCTCGTGACCCCTCTTCCTCCGTCCCCGAGGGAACGGGGGTCGTCTGCCGAATGGTTGATGCGGCCGCCCTGCGGCCATGCCACACTCATAGATGGCCTGACCCAACTTGGAAGGAGCCTCCATGAGCCTTGACAACGTAACTCTGCGCGCCGCCACGCTCGATGACCTTGCCGGCATCGCCGCCATCTACAACCAGCTGTGGTGCAACACGCTACGCAACCGCGGCGACGTCGAAGCTGCCGATTTCTGCGCGCGCTTTAACATTGCCATGCAGCTGCAGCGCTCCCCCATCGCGCTTGTCGCCGAGGCCGAGGGCCGCATTATCGCCGCCTGCTGCATCGGCATTTTCGAGGACGGCAAGCCGCGCACCAATCCCGCATGGGAGCCCTGCTACGACGAGATGCTCGCCCAGGCAGCCGAGATGGCAAAGACCGCCGATGCCAAACTCGAGGGCTCGCTCTTTGGCGACAGTCGCGAAAAGGCCACGGCCGATCGCTTTGCCGCCACGGGCAACGAGTATGCCCAAGGCCAGCTCAACCTGATCATCATTGTGCCCGAGTGGCAGGGCAAGGGGCTCGGCCGCGCGCTCATCGACCTTGCGCGCGCCGAGCTCGCCAAGGCAGGCTGCACCAAATTCTTCCTGATGAGCGACTGCAACTCCGACTGGCAGTTTTACGAGCACCTCAACATGAAGCGCATCCTAGAGGACCACAGCCAAGACACCGGTGACGGATTTATCGTCTATATGTACGGAGGCACGCTCTAAGTACCCCTTCAATCAAGGTGCGCCGGGCACCCGGCCCTTGGCCTCTGCCCAGGAATAACCCAGGGGGCCGGACCGCCCGTCCCTAAACCTGCCCGACAGCGCGATATCTCGTCGCCCGAGCGCGCCCCTCTTTAACGAGTGCGCCTTCCTCAAGCAAACCGTTGATAACCCGCAGCGTCACGTCGCGCCCAGTTCCCAGCGCGTCCGAAGCATCCTGGCGCGTAAAACCGCGGGGCCGCTCAAGGGCAAAGCGAATCAAGGTGCGAGCGTATCCACCACGTCGCTCGTCCGAGACATCCTGTAGCATCGCGGACGCCTTGCACGCAACATCAAAGCCAAGCTCCTCCACGAGCTTGGCACGCACCTCGTGGCCGCAGTCGCCATTCATCGACACGTGCCCCTCTCGCTGCGCTTGCACGGATGCAAACGCCTGCGAAACATCGGGCGGCAGTGCCCCTTCCCGCTCGAGCTGCTCATAATCGCTGTAATCCCCACGCAAGTTGGGACCGCTATTGCCACGAGGCGTCAGATAGGAATTGCGCACGGCGTTGACGTTGGGCAGCGACAACCTAAACATTGCAGGGTAGGCGCAGACCTCGGGTTCCAACCCTTCCGCCTCATAGAGCGCACGGATCCCCTTGAGGCCCGTTCCAAACGCCTCAACCATCCCCAGACGCAAAAAGAGCAGTTGCAGCTTTGGATTCCGAGCGTCCGAGCCGCCCGCAAGCGCCTCCTCGACGCTGATGTGCTGCGGCCCTCCCGCATTGGTAAATTCAAGCGCCGTACGGCTCATCTTGATAAGAGACGCCACCGAAGATTCGTAGTCGCGATGGATAAACAGGTTCAGAATTCCCTCTCGAACAGCCTCGCGGGGATAGTCGTCCTTATCTATGCGATCGAGCCTTCCCGGCACAAAGTACATACGCGTTGCGTTCGATATATTGAGGAACCGTTCGATATCCTCTATCTGCCTGAAGATCGAGCCCTCGCCATCCTGACGGTCGATAAACTCGGTATACGCATCGTCGTTGAAGAGGCCAGCGCGGACTGCAAAGGGATTTTGGTCAGAGACCAGCAGTGCCAAATTGGTGTAAAAGCCCAGTTCATCGATAAGGCCGAGATTCTTTTGAGAGGTTTGGTCGAACGTAATCTCCGCGCGCCTAAAGACCCGCTCGGCTTCAAAAAACGTCAAGCTCTGTTCATGAGAGCGTGCGGTCTCAAAATAATCGCCGTCGGTGCGCTTGATCATCGAGCGGATCTGGGCCATCTCGATGGGCACGTTGGCAGGACCTAGGCGCCGATATACCCCGGCGGGAACAAATCCCTTCGAGCACAGGCAGTACGGCTTGTGAGGACCCGCTTCCACCTCGATTTTCACCAACGCTGCGCCATCGATGTCCAATGCGGAGACCGTCGTGATTTCAGAAACGTCGGGATACACGCCATCGGTTATTGCATTAGAGCATTGAAGCATGGTGGCATCGATATCGTCCACGCCGATGATACTGCCAAAATCGTCGATTCCGATATACAAGGTACCACCATTCGAATTGGCAAACGCCACCACAGCTTTGAGCAGCTTAGGGGTAAATGTGCACTTGAACTCCACGGTCTCACTTTCAACAAGCTGCATGCAACCCCCTATCATCGACTATCGACGATTCTAGACCAACTATCGACG
>CAJJZM010000130.1:0-4273 GCA_905197595.1 uncultured Collinsella sp. | reverse complement strand
GTACCTGATGATTTTTAAATCCCCGTCCCAGAATAATCATCCTTCGGCTTCGTTTGGGATAGCTAAAAAAGCCCAGTCCCAAATTAACTGCCGTGCCGCTATACTGGTGCGCGGTCGATTGCGAGCTCACGCGGCGGCCCTTGGTAACCCGACTTCCCGCGCCGTATCCGTAACGGCGCTCCCGGGGGAAGCGGATATACGCAAAGGAGTTTTATATGAGCAATCCCTCGAACCGCGCTTCGATGCGCGGGCAACTCACGCTGCGCGGCGTCGTCATCGGCGTCCTTGGCTGCGTGATCATCACGGCAAGCTCGGCCTACACGGCCCTCAAGATGGGTGCACTCCCCTGGCCGATTATTTTCGCTGCCGTCATCTCGCTGTTCTTCCTGAAGCTCATGGGTGACGCCAGCCTCAACGAGGCCAACGTCACCCACACCATCATGTCCGCGGGCGCCATGGTCGCCGGCGGCCTGGCGTTTACCATCCCGGGCGCCTGGATGCTGGGCTATGCCGACCAGATCAGCTGGCTCGACATGTTTATCGTGGCACTCGCCGGCACCATCTTGGGCCTGCTGGCCACCGCGCTCATCCACCGCCACTTTATCGTGGACGCCGCGCTGGAGTTTCCCACCGGCAATGCCGCAGCTCAGACACTGCGCGCCACCGAGGCCGGCGGCAAGACCGGCAAGCAGCTCTTTGGCTCCATGGCCATCGCAGGCATCTACAGCGTGCTTCGCGACGCTCTGGGCGTGGTGCCCAGCATGCTGTGCACGCTCAATATCCCCGGCGTGACCTTTGCCATCTATAACTCGCCCATGCTGCTCTCCATCGGCTTTTTGGTTGGCTTCGCCCCGGTTGCCTTCTGGTTTGCCGGCGCGCTGCTAGGTAACTTTGGCATCATCGTGGGCGGCACCGCTGCCGGTCTATTCGACGTTGTGACTGCGCAGGGCATCGTCAAATCGCTCGGCATGGGTCTCATGATGGGCTTTGGCGTCGCCGTCGTCCTCAAGGACATCCTGCCGCAGGTCGCCGGCATCGCCCGCGGCCTCGCCGCCGACAGCTCCAGCGACACCGACGAGCAGTCGCTCATCTCGGGCTCGCTTAAGCTCGACGCCGGCATCATCGGCCTGGGTACTGCCGCCATCGCCGTGATCGTCGCCATCGCGCTCGACCTTGGCCCCGTCCCGGCCGTCATCGTCACGCTGTTCACCTTTGTCACCACCATCATGAGCGCGCAGAGCTGCGGCCAGACGGGCATCGACCCCATGGAGATCTTCGGCCTCATCGTCATGCTCATCGTGGCTGCCTTCGCACAGATCGCCCAGGTCAAGCTGTTCTTTATCGCCGGCATCGTGGCCGTGGCATGCGGCCTTGCGGGCGACGTCATGAACGACTTTAAGGCCGGCGCCGTGCTGGGCACCAATCCGCGTGCGCAGTGGATCGGCCAGGCCATCGGCGGCATCGTGGGCGCCCTGGTCGCCGCTGCCGTCATGGTCGCGCTTGTCACCGCCTATGGTCCGGATGCTTTCGGCCCCGACAAGAGCTTTGTGGCCGCGCAGGCAAGCGTCGTCGCCACCATGGTCTCGGGCATCCCGAGCGTGCCGTGGTTCGCAGGCGGCTTTATCGCCGGCATCGTCATGTACTGGCTCGGCATTCCGGCCATGATGATCGGCCTGGGCGTGTACCTGCCGTTCTACATGTCGCTCACGGCCTTCTTGGGCTCCTGCGCCAAGCTCGCCTACGACAAGTGGGCCGCACGCCGCGACGCCGCTGCCGGTCTTTCGGACGAGGAGAAGGCCTCCAAGGATGCCGCCTTCCAGGAGCAGGGCCTGGTCGTCGCCAGCGGTCTGCTCGGCGGCGAGTCCATCGTCGGCGTTATCCTGGCGTTTGTCTCTGTTGGTCTGAGCCTGCTGGGGTAGGCCGAACAACAACGCACCAGCGCAGAGCGCGGGGTCGGAATCAAACCGGCCCCGCGCTTTTTTGTCTATTTGACTCTTATGATCCTCACGGCGTTTTAGCCATGTCGATTGTCCTGACTTCCAGGTCAACAAACCTTGTCTGACACCTCGCCTAACGCGGTGTAGAGTAAAGACGACAGACGCAAGAAGCGGCTCAGAAGCTAAACGAGGTAAGCATGGAACTCGACAAACAACAGATCAAGCGGCTGCGCGAGCGTCATCATCGTCGTCACGGTATACGCCCTGCACACAGCGAGGCCATGGAGAATGCCACCCGTTTCCTTAAGCAGGCGTTCAACATACGCGAGGGACGCGCGCCCTATCACGTGATTCGCAAGCGCTTTGTAAACGGGGCGCGCCTGACTGGCTCGCACTTATGCATCCTGATCATTGCCATGTTGATCGCGAGCATCGGCCTCGATATCGACTCGGACATTGCCATCGTGGGCGCCATGCTCATCTGTCCGCTCATGGGCTCGGTCCTTGCCATGGCATACGGCATCGCCACGCTCGACCGCGAGATTGCCGTCGAGGCAATTGCCGGCCTCGCGCTGCAGATGGTCTTTTGTCTAATCACGTCCACGCTGTACTTTAAGCTCTCGCCCCTTGGCACCACCACGGCCGCCATCATCGACAACTCGACACCGACTGTGTGGGACCTTGCCGTCGCGCTCGCGGGCGGCTTTGCGGGCGGACTGGGCAACTCGCGCGACCAGGAACCCGCCACGCTCATCGCCGGCGTGGCCGTGGCGACCGCGCTCATGCCGCCCCTGTGCGCGGCGGGCTATGGCATCGCCATCGCGAGCGGGTCGCTGTTTCTCTCGGCCCTCTACGAGTTTGGCATCAACGTCGTCTTTATCGCGCTGGCGGCCGAAGCCGTACTACTTCTTTTGCGCGTGCCGCTCAAGCGCGACCTCAACGGCGACGGCATTGTGACCGCCGAGGAAAATGCCGAGGTCGATGAGCTGTCACACAAGGTGCGCCGCCGCATCATCGTGGGTACGGTGATCTTTGCCATCCCCTGCATCGTCATGACCGCGGGGTCCATTGGCTCGGCACAGGCCGGCGTGCAGGACGGCTACGGCGTCACCGAAACCACGCGCGAGCTTGCCGCGGTGCTGCCGGGCTTTAAGGATTACACCGTTGCCGTCGAGACCTCGGCCACCGAAGGCGAGGAGGAGGGCCTTGTCGAGCGCGAGGTTGTCGCCCACGTGACGACAAACGAGACGCTTGGGGCACACGACCGCCGTGTAGCCCGCAAGCTCATCGACCTCAATGTGCCCGAGCTCGATCGCGTGGAGTTTGATGTGCAGTAATACGCGACGTGGGATGGATGCGCGCAGCCGCGAGTCACGACATGGCGCAGACGTGACGCGGGCCACGAGCAAATAGCGGGGCGCGGTCCATGGCCGCGCTCCGCTCGCTGATTTATTGCCGTGAATCATCTGTCCGCATCGACATCGCCAGACTCCACTGTAAACGCCGGACCGGTACTCACCAGATAAAAACGGGTCACCCTGGTATCTCTAAATAGGTAGAGCAAGCCCTGATCGCGTCGGCGCGAAATATACGCCACGTGGACCGCACCGAATTCTTCGCCGTTTTCCTTCTTTAATATCAGGATGTTGGGGTCATCCGTACGCTTAAACTGCCCGTCTGTGCAGATTCCGTCTTGGTCGACCAGCTGCCATCGACAGTTGTCCTCCTCAAGAAAAGCCAGGGTTTCCCGACTCGTTTTGTCATCCCGATAGTAACCGTCAATGTCAAAGCCTTCGGAAACGCATTCCTGCATATAGGATGTTTCTCGATTTATAGCAAACTGCCCTGCAGCGCCCAGAAGCACTGCCAGGCAAACCACTGCAAGGGTTATCGAGACAAAACGGCGGCTCATGTTAGCCAGCCCGATACTTGTTTAACGGAGCACGAAACATACTTGGTACCTCCGATATCAGGGCAAACGTCACCTACGGCCTGCCGGCAATCATATGTTTCCAACATCAAACCATATGGTTACAACTCGTTGGAGATAGGTTCCATGAACGGACGGTAATTTGCGGCGAACGGCTACATATGTTCATTATCTCAGGGTTCCGGAGGCTATTTTTGGCGCCACCGAGGCATTGTTTTCGGAAGTATGCGGCAAATTCCGGAACTCTCGAGCATACCCCGGTTTTTCGCCAATAAAACCGCAGGTACAGAGCTTGGACATATCCAGTGTGCTCGGCCTATTCAAATTATGCCGCATACTTCCGAAATCCGAGTCCGCTGAAAGCGCCTGCAACGCCATTTACGCAACAGATGTCTAGTAAAAACGG
>CAJJZM010000129.1:0-4429 GCA_905197595.1 uncultured Collinsella sp. | reverse complement strand
AAGGTGCGCCGGCTTTCGCCGGCGCTTAATAAGGGGTTTAGTTGGTGCTCATTCGTTTTGCTGCAGACTCGACGTAGCTTGCCATCTCATCGACGTCGCAGACGTCTTCAAAGCGGACGGGCTTGGACTCGAGCTCGGCAAGTTGTGCCGGGGCGACCGTATCGGTGGCCTGCTCGAGCACACGCATAGCCTCAAAATCATCCTCGGGAACGTCGAGGCCCAGAGCGTCGCAGCAGGCGCGCGGGAACTTGTAGGGGCTGGCGGTCGAAAGCAGCACGCGGGCCTTGGCGCCCTCGGCGGGGGTGACTTTTTCAAAGACGTGATAGCCGCAGGCGGTGTGCGGGTCAATCACGTAGCCGTTTGCGTCCCAGCAGCTCTTGATGGCAGTGCGAACCTCGGCCTCGCTGGCCCAGCCGCAGCCAAAGATGCTCTGAATCTTTGCCAGCAGGTCGGCGGGAACTTCGTAGCGACCAGTCTGTGCCAGCTGCTCCATAAGGCCGGCAACGAGCTCGCAGTCGCCGTCGGACAAGAAGTAGAGCATGCGCTCCAGGTTGGAGCTAATAAGGATGTCCATCGACGGCGAGATGGTCGTGAAGAACGGGCGGTTACGGTCGTAAACGCCGGTGGTCAGGAAGTCGGCAAGCACGTTGTTCTTGTCGCTCGCCACGACGAGCTTGGCGACGGGCAGACCCATGCACTTGGCGTAGTAGCCGGCCAAGATATCGCCAAAGTTGCCGGTGGGCACACAGAACTCTACGGCGTCGCCAGCCTCGATAGCGCCGGCGCGCAGCAGTTGCGCATAGGCGGCAAAGTAGTAGACAACCTGCGGCACCAGGCGGCCGACGTTGATGGAGTTGGCACTCGAAAGCACAGTGCCGGCGGCTTCCAGGCGCTCGGCAAGCTCCTTATCGGCAAAGATGCGCTTGACGGCACTCTGGGCATCGTCGAAGTTGCCGCGGATGCCGCAGACGGCGACGTTATCGCCCTCCTGCGTGGACATCTGCAGATTCTGCACGCGGCTGACTTTGCCTTCGGGATAAAAGACGGTGATGCCCGTGCCCGGGGCGTCGGCAAAGCCGGCGAGTGCTGCCTTGCCCGTGTCGCCCGACGTGGCGGTGACGATCATGATGCGCTCGGCGCCGCCGTCCTTGGCGGAAGTGCGGGCCATCAGACGGGGGAGCATCTGCAGGGCGACGTCCTTGAAGGCGCTTGTGGGGCCGCCAAAGAGCTCCATCACATAGGTTTGAGGGACGTCAGCGCCCGGTGCGGCGTCGAGTTTGACGAGCGGCGTGACCTCTTCGCTTGCAAATGTGTCGCGGTATGCCTCATTCACACAGGCCGAAATTTCTTCGTCCGTGTAATCATTCAGTAACATTCCCAACACATCTTGAGCGATTTCAAAGTACGATTTATCTGCAAGCGAGCTGATATCGACCTGCTGGGTGCCGAGCTCGTCCGAGACAAACAAACCCCCGTCGGGAGCGATGCCGGTACGGATTGCCACCTTACTTGAGCACGATAAAGTGCGTCCTCGTGTACTATGATAAGTTCCCATATAACACTGCTCCTCGGATGCCTTGGTCCCAATCGGTGAAACCATGGTATCAGAGCGCGCAAAATAGGTTCGCAGGGGCTTTTTAGAAAGGTAACCTCCAGCCCATGATTAAGATTGCCAAGTTTGGCGGCTCGTCGGTCGCCGACGCCGAACACTTTAAGAAGATCAAGGCCATTGTCGATGCCGACCCGGCCCGCCGTTTTGTGGTGGTTTCTGCCTGCGGTCGCCGCTTTAAGGGCGATACCAAGGTGACCGACCTGCTCTACTTGGTTAACGCACACGTTAAGTACCACGTGTCGTGCGAGGAGCTGCTCGAGGACATTGGCCAGCGCTATTTTGATATCGCTGACGAGCTGGAGCTCACCTATCCCATCCGCGAGGAGTTCGCGGCCTTTGCCGAGCGCGCCCGCTCGGGCGGCTACTCCACCGAGGAGCTCGTGAGCCGTGGCGAGTACTTCACCGCTCGCCTGATGGCCGAGTACCTGGGTCTGCCGTTCCTGGACGCCGCGACGGTCGTTGCGTTCCATCACGACGGTACGCTCAGCATGAACCGCACCTCTGAGCTGGTGCAGGAGTACGGTCAGCAGGGCGGCTTTGTTATGCCCGGTTTCTACGGCGCGACGCGTGAGGGCCAGATCAAGCTGCTCGACCGTGGTGGCGGCGATATTTCCGGTTCGATCCTGGCCAAGTGCCTGGGCGCCGACCTGTACGAGAACTGGACCGACGTTTCGGGCTTCTATTCTGCCGATCCTCGCATTGTGCCCGAGGCTCAGCCCATCGCCCGCGTTACCTACGAGGAGCTGCGCGAGCTTTCGTACATGGGCGCGAGCGTCCTGCACGAGGAGGCCGTGTTCCCTGTGCGCGAGGCGGGTATTCCGCTGGTCATCAAGAACACCAATGCGCCGCAGGATCCCGGCACCATCATTAGCGAGACGGCCGATGAGGGCGAGGCAGAGCCCATCATTACCGGCGTGACCGGCAAGCGCGGCTTTGTCGCCATCAACGTGGCCCGCGACCGTACCAAGCCCCGCGTCGGCTTTATGCGCCGCGCGCTTTCGGTTTTCGAGCGCTATGACGTTTCCGTCGAGCATATGCCCACCGGCGTCGACCGCTTTGGCGCCGTGGTGCAGGAGCAGGATGTGCGCGATTCGCTGTACTCGCTCGTGGGCGACATTCAGCAGGAGGTCGAGCCGCTCGAGATCGAGGTTGTTGAGGGCCTGGCGCTCATCGCGACCGTCGGCCGCAACCTGCGCGGCCGCGCCGGTATTTCCGGCCACCTGTTTGGCATGCTCGGCCAGGCCGGCGTGAGCGTGCGCATGATTTCGCAGAGCTGCGACGAGATCAACATCATCATCGGCGTGGAGGAGAAGGACTTCGATCTGGCGATCCAGACCATTTACCGTGCCTTCTCCGATGAAAACGGCATTGTGAAGGTCTCTGACCTGGAGGCTTCCGCGCCGGTTGATCCCGCTCTGGCCGCGCTCAAAAAGTAGTGACTGCTCGGTAGGTTTTTGGGTCATGTCTCAAAAATCTACCGTGGGGCGTTTCGTTTCGGTTTCGTTTCGACGGGGCGGGTTTCATATCCGTCCCGTTTTTGTATAAACTGGGCAAGACTATTCAGCCTGCTCGGCGTGCGGGCAAAAGCCACAACCTTAAAAGGGGGAAGCATGAAACAGTACACGGTTGCTATTTTGGGCGCGACGGGAGCTGTTGGCACCCAGATGCTCGAGTGCCTCAACGAGCAGGAGTTTCCGGTTGGCAAGCTCAAGCTGCTGGCGAGCGCGCGCTCTGCGGGCAAGACCGTCGAGTTCCGCGGCGAGCAGGTTGTGATTGAGGAGGCTTGCCCCGAGGCTTTTGAGGGCTGCGACATCGTACTCGGCGCTGCCGGCGACGATATCGCCAAGGAACTGCTGCCCGAGGCCGTCAAGCGCGGCGCCGTCGTGGTCGACAACAGCCATGCCTTCCGTCTGGATCCCGAGGTGCCGCTGGTCGTGCCCGAGATTAACGCCGATGACATTAAGTGGCACCACGGCTTGATCGCCAACCCCAACTGCGCGACTATCATCGGCCTGGTTCCCACGTGGCCGCTACATCAGCTCGCCGGCGTGAAGCGCATGATCGTGTCCACGTATCAGGCAGCTTCGGGTGCTGGCACTCCCGGTATGGCCGAGCTCGAGGCTCAGCTGGCCGCTCTGGGCCGTGGTGAGGAGATTCCCGAGCCGCGCGCCTTTGCCGCCCAGCTGGCGAGCAACCTGATTCCGCAGATTGGCGGCGTCAAGGAGGAGGGCTTTACCTCCGAGGAGATGAAGCTGCAAAACGAGGGCCGCAAGATCATGCACCTGCCCGAGCTGCGCGTGAACTGCACCTGCGTGCGCGTGCCCGTGCTGCGCTCGCACTCCGAGAGCATTACGCTCGAGTTCGAGCGCGACATTACGGTTGAGGAGGCCCGTGCTGCGCTGGCCGCCGCTCCGGGCGTCAAGCTGGTTGACGACATGAGTGCCGAGGATGCGCACGACCGCTTCCCCATGCCGATGGACACCTCCGACCAGGACCTGATTTGGGTCGGTCGCGTGCGCCGTGATATCTCGAACCCCGAGGCCGCACGTGGCATTACCTTCTGGTGCTGCGGCGACCAAATCCGTAAGGGCGCGGCAACCAACGCTGTCCAGATCGCTAAGCTGCTCTGCGAGTAGGTTGACCTGTCCGGCGGGGGCCGGGTTTAGTTTTCAGAACGTCCTCGACCATGTGTGGCGCCTTGTCCTGCTCCTTCGGAGCCGCGGACAAGGCGCCACACTGGTCTGCGGAGTGTTCTGAAAACTAAGCCCGGCCCCCGCTTGCGGTGACGTTGCTGCGAGCGGCTTGCGATGGGGCCGT
>CAJJZM010000128.1:0-4443 GCA_905197595.1 uncultured Collinsella sp. | reverse complement strand
TCTGCCGTTCAATTTCAAAGGCGCGACCAGAAGGTCAGCGCCTTTTCATTTCACGGCACCTTGGCTCAAACGGCGGGCTCTCGCTGGCGTGCGCTCTACCTGCGGCGTTTCGCTGGCGTCGGCTTCATCTGCAAGCCTTAGCAGTTCCGTCTTGCCGTTGGCGTTGTGGCATTTGCCCAGATAAAACCTGCCAAAATAAACCTGTCCCTTTTTGGTAGGTTTGGCGCAATGGGGTCAGGTTGGCTTGCGCCATACCGGTAGTTCTGTCTGCGACACTCTCGCCAAAGTGATATCAAACATACATCTAGCGTTTTCGACACTTCGCTTATTAGAGCCAGTCCGTCTCCTCGTCATAGCGGTCCGAATAGGCGTTACGCTTGAGTTCTTCAGCACTCGTTGGTCGCGCCTTGGACACGTCGACCCCTGACTCATGGCAAGCGGCGACGAACAGCTGTAAACCCCGATCAATAAGCTGAGCCCCACGCTCGGCCTTCATTTCTTCGGCTCGCATTTAGAGTTCCACGCTTTCGGCGCCGTTGATGGTTAGGTTGCGCTCGTAGAAGGCGGTGAGGGCGCGGATGGCGTACATCACGTCGCGCACGCCGCCGGTCTCGTAGCTCGAGTGCATGGCAAGCTGCGGCAGGCCCACGTCCACGGCATGCATGCTCGCCTGCATGTTCGACAGGTTGCCGAGCGTGGAGCCACCCGCCATATCGCTCTTGTTTGCGAAGGCCTGCGTGGGTACGTCAGTGTCATCGCAGATGGCCTGGAACACCGCGCGACTAAAGGCATCGGTGCAGTAGTGCTGGTTGGCGGCCTCCTTGATGACGATGCCGCCGTTGAGCACAACCTGGTTGCGGGCGTCGCACTTCTCGGCGTGGTTGGGGTGCACGGCATGCGCGTTGTCGCAGCTCACGAGCATCGAAGCGGCAAGCGCACGGTGGTACGACTCGTCGTCAAAGCCCAGCGAGCCGTTAATGCGGCGCAGTGCATCGGCCAAGAACGTCGACATGGCGCCCTGCTTGGTCTCGGAGCCAACCTCCTCATTATCAAAGCAGCAGAAGACCGAAACGTCGTGCGCGTTCTCGGCACCCAAAAATGCCTGCAGCGAGGTGTAGGCGCAGGCCAGGTCGTCGAGCTTGGGCGTCGAGATAAACTCGTCGGCCCAGCCCCAAATGCGCGCATCCTGACGATTGACCAGGAACAGATCGCGGCCCAAAATTTGCTCGGGCTCAACGTCCAGTTCGTCGGCGATCAGGGCGTCAAAATCTCCCTGCTTAAGGTCACCGGCGCTGATGAGCGGGCACAGGTCGACGGCGCGATTGGGAGCAAAGCCCTCGTTAACGCCGCGGTTCATATGGATAGCAAGGCTCGGGATAATAGCGACCTCGCGCTCGGTGGCAAGCAGACGACTCTCGATACGGTCGCCCTCGCGTACCAACACGCGGCCCGCGAGTGCCAGCGGACGATCGAACCAGGTGTAGTCGATCATGCCGCCGTAGGCCTCGGTGTTCAGGCGCAGCGTCTCGCCCGCGCCGTCAAGCTCAGGCACGGCCTTGACCTTAAACGTCGGCGAATCGCTGTGCGACGCCGTGAGCTGAAAATGATAGTCGCCGGCAACGCCGTCCTCGCCCCACGTAGCAGCCAGGTCCTCGCCCACCTTAAAGGCAACAACGCTCGAGGTATTGCGCTGCGTGTAATAACGCCCGCCTGGTTCGATGTCCCACGCCGCATTCTCGGGCAGGTAGGTAAAGCCCGCCTCGTCGAGCTCGGCCATAATGGTCGCCGCCGTATGGAACATGCTGGGGCATGCCTCGATAAAGTCGATAAGGTCGTTGGCGGCCTCGATATCATCGGCCGTCACATGCGCGCGCTCGGGCGTTTCCTGATCCGTCATGCTCTCCCCTTTCGCTGGGTTGATGGTCCCCTCCAGCATACCCCGCCGCGCCAGTGCCGTGCCTTTCATTCCATGTTTAATCCCGCGCCGCTCGCCAAGTTGAGCCATCATGCCCGCACTCCTTTTGCGACAATTACGCTAACAGGACGAAAGGAGCCGTCATGAAGCCACGTAACATTGCCATCGCCTGCGGTGTCGCGGGAGTCGCCGTCGGCCTTGCCGCTGCCACCGGCACCGTTTATCACAAACAAATCAAGTCCGCCGCGTCACTCAAACGCTTGACCGGCTACACGGATGGCTATGACCTGTACGCAATCGACATCGCCTACGACTACGATCTTGATCGCATCATCGCCGCTGGCGTGCGCGATGACCAGGCCTACATCGATGCCGTGGTGGCGCAGGTGCTGCCCGGTGTGCCGGCACATGTCCAGGCGCCCCAGTTTGCCTGCAGCGCTTTTGTCGCCGTAGATGCCGAAGGCCGCGTGCGCACCGGTCGCAATTACGACTTTAAGGACGACACCTCGGCGCTGCTGGTGCGCAATCACCCACGCGGCGGCTATGCCTCCATCGGGTTTGCCGCCCTTAACAACCTGGGCGATAACACTCCGCTTGACTCCGTCGCCGGACGCGCCGCCGCACTCATGGGCCCGTTTGCCCAGCTCGACGGCGTCAACGAATGTGGCGTGTCCATTGCCGTGCTCACCCTGGATTCCAAACCCTGTGACCAGGACACGCAGCGCCCCGTCATCAATACCTCGCTCGCCATCCGTCTGGTGCTCGACCGTGCCGCCACCACGCAAGAAGCTGTCGACCTGCTTTCCGCCTACGACATGCACGCCATGGCCGGACGCGACTACCACTTCTTTATCAACGACGCCGCCGGTGACGCGCGCGTAGTAGAGTGGGATCCGCGCGATCCGGACCGCGCTTTCAAGGCGACGCCCGTGCGCCAGGTTACGAACTTCTACGCCTGCTATGGCGACGAAGTGCTGCCCAACCAAAAGAATGGCGAGCTAGGCCATGGCAAGGAGCGCGCCGTCGCAATCGCCGCTGTCCTCGACGCCCGTGCCGGCGCACAAGACGAGGCAGTCGCTTGGAAGGCCCTACGCGCTGCGGCGCAAGAGCCCAATCCGGAAGACATCACCAGCAACACGCAGTGGTCGGTCGTCTTTGACAACACCGAGCCCGCTGCCGCCATCACGCTGCGCCGCCATTGGGGCGACGTCGACGCCTTCGCGCTGTAAGGAGCCAGGCCCGTCGACCTTACACTCGCCTGACGTTGCTTACATTTCTATACGCTTGAGCTAACACGTTTTACCTCCGCATCAACAGTGTGCGGGGGTAAACTTATGCGCATGTTATAACTTGCCCGGAAGGATTCATCATGCTCAGGATCGGTCTTCTTACTAGTGGCGGCGACTGCCAGGCGCTCAACGCCACCATGCGCGGCATTGTCAAAACGCTCATGACCAATAGCGAAGAGCCTATCGAGATCTACGGTTTTGAGGACGGCTACCAGGGCCTTATCTACAGCAGGTTCCGCGTCATGACGCCCGCCGATTTTAGCGGCATCCTCACCCGCGGCGGCACCATCCTGGGCACGAGCCGTACGCCGTTCAAGCGCCTGGATACTCCCGAGGCCGACGGCGTCGAGAAGGTGCCCGCGATGGTCCACACTTATCACAAGTTGCAGCTCGACTGCCTGTTTATGCTGGGCGGCAACGGCTCCACCAAGACCGCCAACCGCCTGCGCGAAGAGGGCCTCAACGTTATCGCCCTGCCCAAGACCATCGATAACGACACCTGGGGCACCGAGTTGACGTTTGGCTTTACGAGCGCCATCGACGTCGCCACCAAGTGCATCGACGACATTCACACCACCGCTTCGAGCCACGGCCGCGTGTTCGTCATCGAGATCATGGGCCACAAGGTTGGCTGGATCCCACTGTACGCCGGCGTCGCGGGCGGCGCGGATGTCATCCTGATTCCCGAGATTCCCTACGACATGGATAACGTCATCAAGACCATTGAACATCGCATGGAAACCGGCAGCCGCTTTACCATCGTGGCCGTCGCCGAGGGCGCTATCTCCAAGGAGGACGCGGCGCTGTCCAAGAAGGAGTACAAGAAGAAGCTCGCCGAGCGCACGAGCCCGTCAATCGTGTACGACATCGCCAAGGAGATCGAGGCCAAGACTGGTCGCGAGACCCGCGTCGCCATCCCCGGTCACACGCAGCGCGGCGGTCAGCCCGACGCCCAGGACCGCATCTTTGCGACCCAGTGCGGCGTCGAGGCGGCACTGGGCTGCCTACGCGGCGAGTTTGGCTACATGATTGCCCTGCGCGACGGCAAGATGTGCCACATGCCGCTCGAGGAGGTCGCCGGCAAGCTCAAGTTTGTCGACCCCCAGAGCGATCTGGTGCGCGAGGCCAAGGCGTTGGGCATCAGCTTCGGCGACGAATAGCCTCGGCTGGAATCCACCCCATCGGGCCCTCCGACCCCGCCCGACGTATTTCGATTTGGCTCCTCCCTTGACTCCGTCA
>CAJJZM010000127.1:0-4541 GCA_905197595.1 uncultured Collinsella sp. | reverse complement strand
GCGATGCGGAGCCTCTTTGCATGTCCGAGGACGTTCCGGAGAGAAACCCCGTCACGCCCCCGGATTCCCGGTGGGAGTTCTAGACCTTGTCGGCCTTAGTACATACCGCCGCCCTGCTGACCAGCGGTAGCAGCAGCGATAGCGTCCTCAAGCTGAGTGTTTTTGGGCACATCGGAGACGGTAGCCTCGGTGATGAGGATCAGGCTGGCGACAGAAGCAGCGTTCTGCAGGGTGACGCGGCTGACCTTGACGGGGTCGAGGACGCCCATCTCGATCATGTCGCCCCACTCGCCGTTGGCAGAGTTGAGACCCTGGCCGGCGGGCAGCTCGGCAACCTTGTCGACCACGACAGCGCCCTCAAAGCCAGCGTTCTTGGCGATAGTAGCGACCGGAGCGGTCAGAGCCTTCTTGACGATATCGACGCCGATCTTCTCCTCGGGGTCGTCGATCTCGACAGCATCGAGCGCAGGAGCAGCGTCCATGAAGGCGACGCCGCCACCGGCGACAATGCCCTCCTCGACAGCAGCGCGGGTAGCCTGCAGGGCATCCTCGACGCGGTGCTTGATCTCCTTGAGCTCGGACTCGGTAGCAGCGCCGACCTTGATGACGGCAACGCCACCGGAGAGCTTGGCCAGGCGCTCCTGGAGCTTCTCACGGTCGAAGTCAGAGGTGGTGTTCTCCATCTCGCCCTTGATCTGAGCGATGCGGGCGTCGATGGCCTCCTTGGAGCCAGCGCCGCCGACGACGACGGTGTTGTCCTTGGAGATAGTGACGGACTTAGCGGTACCGAGCATATCGGCGGTGATGTCAGCGACCTTCACGCCCAGCTCGTCCAGAGCGGCCTGGCCACCGGTGAGGACGGCGATGTCCTCGAGGATGCGCTTGCGGCGATCGCCGTAGCCCGGGGCCTTGACGGCGCAGACGTTGAGAGCGCCACGAATCTTGTTGAGGACCAGGGTCGGCAGAGCCTCGCCGTCGATGTCCTCAGCGATGATGAGCAGGCCACGGCCGGCGCGCTGGACAGCCTCGAGAACAGGCATGATGTCCTGAACGCTGGAGATCTTCTGGTCGGTGATGAGGATGTACGGATCCTTCATCACGGCCTCCATGCGGTCGTTGTCCGTGACGAAATAAGCGGAGACATAGCCCTTGTCGAACTGCATGCCCTCGACGGTGTCGATGGTGATGTCGAACGTCTGGGAATCCTCGACGGTGATGACGCCGTCCTTGCCCACGACCTCCATGGCCTCGGCGATCTTCTCGCCGACCTCGGGGTCACCAGCGGAGATGGTGCCGACGGAAGCGATCTGCTCCTTGGTCTCGACCGGCTTGGCCTGCTTCTTCATCTCGGCGACGGCGGCGTTGACGGCCTTGTCGATGCCGCGACGGATGGCCAGCGGGTTGGCGCCAGCGGCGACGTTGCGCAGACCGTCGTTGACGATAGCCTGAGCGAGCAGGGTTGCGGTGGTGGTGCCGTCACCCACGGTGTCGTTGGTCTTGGTGGCGACCTCCTTCACCAGCTGAGCGCCCATGTTCTCGATGTTGTCCTCGAGCTCGATCTCCTTAGCGACGGAAACGCCGTCGTTGGTGATGGTCGGGGCACCGAACGTGCGCTGCAGAGCGACGTAACGGCCCTTGGGGCCCATGGTGACGGTAACGGCGTCGGCCAGAGTGTTGACGCCCTTGGCGAGCTTGGCGCGGGCATCGGTGTTGAACGTAATGTTCTTTGCCATGGTAGGTAATCCTCCAAAAGAAATGCGACTCGCGTCGCCGCTTCCGAGTCCTATGCGGCGGACGCGTTCAGAGACGAATCAGAGATTCTGACGAGACTAGGCCTCGACGACGGCGTAGATGTCGTCGGCGCGCATGAGCAGATACTTCTCGCCGTCGACCTTGACCTCGTTGCCACCGAACTTGCCGTAGATGACAACGTCGCCGACCTGAACGTCCATGGGGATGCGCTCACCCTTGTCGTTGACCTTGCCGGCGCCAACGGCAACGATGGTGCCGCGCTGCGGCTTCTCCTGAGCGTTGCTGGCGATATACAGACCAGAAGCGGTCTTCTGCTCGGCCTCGTCGGGCTTGACCAGAACACGATCTGCAAGCGGCTTCAAAGACGACATGCTTGTCTCCTCCTTTTTGGGCCGCGTGGTTATGCCACGCGAATTAACCCTTTTTGTTTGCGTACGCGTTGAATGGTACCCACGAATGGCGGGTTATACAACACGGAGTCAAAAAATCTTATTTTTTGGCACTTAGATTTTCTGAATGCCGGGGGATAACTTAGCAGTGGCTCCCGGGGCGGACCGGAGGGCATGAAGTTTTAGCGCGGCAACTTTGTGAATCAGCTTCTCAAGACTACAATCCTCCAGATGAAATATGCCCAGATGAGAGGAAGGGAGGGCAGATGACTGATGAGCTGAGCACCTCGGCATGGCGCGATATAGCACAGAATCGCGATGCACGCGACTCCATGCCGCCCGTTCGCACTCGCCTGCTCGCCCTAGCTCTCGTCTTCGCCCTTCTCGCGGTAACCATCCTCTCCCCCATCGCAGCCGCCCATGAGTTGCATCATGACTGCACCGGCGCGGGCTGCACCATCTGCGCCGAGCTCGCCGGCAATCTGTCGATCGCCCGTGGCGGCGACACCGTCCCCATGGGCGCGACATCGTTCATCACCCTCTTGCTGATCTCCGCCCTAGCCGTCATCGGCACCGAGCGATCTTCATATGCCCCGGTCACCCTATTATCCCTCAGGGTCCGTCTGGACGATTAACGGCTCCCAATTGAATCAAATAGCTACCGCGTGCCACAGCGGCATCGCCTTCGGCCGTCGGCACCCCGACGCAACCGTTTTCAATTCAGGAGCAATCTATGACCGACCATCCCTACCCCCGTACGCTGGCAACGATCGGCGGCGCATCGATATGCTCGATGCTCGCCCTCGAGCTGCCCTCCAACCATGAGCTATGGAAGATGCAGCCCGGACCGGCACTTTTGGAGCTTTTGCTCATCTTCTGCTTCTTGTGCCTGTTGTTCTATCTGCCGCACCGCCGTAAGACCCCCGCAATCGTGGGCATCGCTGCGCTCGCCAGCATCGGTATCGCCGAGTACTTCGTAATCACGTTCAAATCGATGCCCATCCAACCCGGAGACCTGTTCGCCCTCTCGACCGCTGCGACGGTCGCCGGCAGCTACACCTATGAGCTCAGCACTTTCTGCTTCATGGGGCTTGCCGCCGCGGCCTTGGGAATCGCGCTTATCGTCCTCATTCCGCGTGATGCATGTGGGCGACCGCCGCGCCGCGCATCGGAAACGTCCCCCGAGCCCATCGACCATGCGATGTCTGCGTCCTTGAAATCGATGGACCCAAAGGCGTCTCCGGCAACCGAGGGGACATCGACAGCGCCGAGGGAGCATCCAGTCGCAACCAAATCCAAGCTCCCCCTCTCCGTCGACCGTCGTACCGCACTTGTTGCCGGAGCCGTGCTGGGGGCGCAGGCCTTCATCAGCTATTACGATACCTTGGGCATCAAGCTTCATACCTGGAAGCCCCTCGAAAGCTATTACAGTCAGGGGTTTCTCCCCACCTTCATTTCGAGCGCGCAAAAAATGGTGCCGCCTAAACCCAAGCACTACAAGAGCGGTGAGGCCTCGGCGATCATCAAGCGCCTTGCCGCGCGCTGGAACGCGGGCACGAACGGCATCGCCGACCCCTCCCGTGCCGCTGCCGTCGAACAGTTTGACCAGCTCAAGCCCTCAGTCATCTGCATCATGAACGAGTCCTTCGCCGACCTTTCAATCTTTAACGAACTGGGCTGTGGCTATAAGGGGCCCGAGCGCTTCAAAGCCATCGACAACGCGCTTCTGCAGGGAGTGAGCTACATGAGCGCCTTCGGTGCCGGCACCTGTAACAGCGAGTTCGAGTTCTTAACCGGACACTCCATGGCATTCCTGGGCGCTGGCGTCTACCCGTTCATGACCTACAACCTGGCCCCGAGCGAGAACCTCGCCCGTCAGTTCAAGAGACTCGGCTATCGCACCGTGGCCATGCACCCCAACCACGCCACCAACTGGAATCGCGAGAACGTCTTCGCGGATATGGGATTCGACGAGTTCCTCTCGATCGAGGACTTCGCCGGCGCACCCGAGCTCTGCCGCAAGGTCACCGACGCCGCCACCTACGACAAGTGCCTCGAGGTACTAAAGCAGAGCGACCAGCCGATCTTCATCCACGACGTGACGATGCAAAACCACTCCGCCTATGACACGGGCTTGGTGCCCACCGACCAGCAACTGCACCTTGCCGTCGAAGGTGTGTCCGACAAAGTTATCACCTGGACCAATGAATACTGCTCGCTCATGGAAGCGTCCGATGCCGCCTTCGCCGCCTTCCTGGAAAAGCTGTGCGATCTCGACCGCCCCGTCGTCGTGGTGATGTACGGCGACCCCCAGCCGTTCTTCACCGACCGCTACAACGACCTCTACTTTACCGATGAGGACGATGCCACCCATACCGAGCGCATCTGGCAGACACGCTA
>CAJJZM010000126.1:0-4581 GCA_905197595.1 uncultured Collinsella sp. | reverse complement strand
ACCCTCGTTCGGTCAGATGCACCGCCGCGGTTTGAGTTTGTGCCGTATAATGACCACTACCTATGACGCGATACAAAAGAAAGGTGTTTGCCCATGCAGGCACAGAAGGCGGAGGGAACCCGCGACCTTATCGGCGCCGAGATGCGCGCCTGGCAAAAGATGCAGCAGATTGCGGCCGGCGTGTTCGAGCCGTTTGGTTTTAAACCCATCGAGACGCCCGCGATCGAGCAGGTGGACGTGTTTGTCCACGGTATCGGCCAGTCGACCGACGTCGTGCGCAAGGAAATGTTCCGTGTGTTCAGCGGTGCCAACCTGGAGCGCGTCTTTACCGAGGGCACCGACACCAAACTCAAGCCCAAGCAGCGCCTAGCACTTCGCCCCGAGGGCACGGCCGGCGTGGTGCGCGCCGTCGTCGAGAACAATCTGGTGCCCCAGGGCTCCACGCCGTTTAAGGCGTACTACGCCGAGGCCATGTTCCGCGGCGAGCGTCCCCAGAAGGGCCGCCTGCGCCAGTTCCACCAGGTGGGCATCGAGTGGCTCGGCGCTCCCGATCCGGCGGCAGATGCCGAGTGCATCATCATGCTCATGGAGTTCTACAAGCGCCTGGGCTTCGATCTTTCCAAGCTTCGTCTGCTCATCAACTCGATGGGTGACGCCCAGTGCCGTCCGGCTTATCGCGAGCAGGTTAAGCAGTTCATCCTCGATCACGCCGACGAGATGTGCGATGAGTGCCGCGAGCGCGCCGAGCTCAACCCGCTGCGTGCCTTCGACTGCAAGAACGACCACTGCCGCGAGATCATGGCCGAGGCTCCGCTGATGGGTGACAACCTGTGCGATGAGTGCCGCGAGCACTACGAGCAGGTCAAGCGCTATCTGGATGCCGCCGGTATCGAGTATGTCGAGGATCCCACCTTGGTGCGCGGCCTGGACTACTACACCCGTACTGTCTTTGAGGTCGAGGCCCCTGGCGCCGGCGTCGGCTCCATCGGCGGCGGCGGCCGCTACGATGGCCTGGTCGAGCTCGAGGGTGGCAAGCCCACGGCGGGCGTCGGCTTTGCTGTCGGTTTTGAGCGCGCCCTGCTGGCCCTGCAGGCCTTTGGCAGCGATTTGGGTGCCGATGAGGCCCCGTGCGTCTATGTCGCCAACGCCGGCAAGGAGCTGCGTCAGAACGTCTTTGCCATTACGCAGGAGCTTCGCGCCGCAGGGATTGTGACCGAGGCCGACTATCAGGGTCGTTCGCTCAAGGCCCAGTTTAAGCAAGCCGATAAGGTAGGCGCCAAGCTCATCTTGGTCCTGGGTGGCGACGAGCTTGCCGCCGGCAAGGTCAAAGTGCGCGACATGCAGAGCCATGACGAGGTGCTCGCCGATCTGGACAACGTCGTCGAGGCGGTTCGCGAGCGCCTGTAGCGCATCTTTTTGAGCTTCGGGCCTGCTAACGTGCCCTGCTCATGGAGAGCGATTGTTACGGGGGTGTTTCGCTTTTATGCGGAATGCCTCCGTTTACGTATGCCGCCCACCGAGAAATACGACCATTTAGGGCAAAAACCTTTGCAATGCAGAAAATACTTTTGTGTGGTAAAGCGCAATCAGTGTCGAAAGTATTTCTCAAGCGCCTATAATGAATACCGCATGTTACGTGCATAGAAGGAGGAATGGGAGGAAACGTGGCTGAGAACCTAAGCAACCAGTCTGTACCCGAAGCCGCGGCGCGCGTCGCTGCCGTGGTCAACCGCCTCGTTAACCGAATCGGCTCGAATGCCGAGTCCAGGGAGCGTCTCGCCGAGATCGAGATCCCCGAGGAGCTGCGCGACAATCTGGCGCTGTTCTTGCGCCTGGAGCGCCGTGTGCTTAGCGAGTATGATCCCGAGATCGCGGACCTGTTCGACAAGATTTTGACAGCCGAGATTGTGGTCAATGCCGGCAACCCCGGTACCTGCGCTGCCGACGAAGCCGTCGACGAGCAGGGCGTGCCCACCGCCGACGAGCCCACTGCCGTGGCATTTCGTGAGGTCGTCGATTTGATCGACAGCCTGCCGCTCGATAAGCAGCAGGTCATTGTCCGCGCCTTTACGAGCTTTTTCCATCTGGCAAACCTGTCGGAGGAGAACTACCGTGTGGCGCAGCTGCGCGAGCGCGAGGCCGGTGCGTCGACCGATACCGAGGTCGATCCTGCCAACGAGCTTACCGTTGCCTATCACCAGCTGGTGAATGAGCTGGGTGTCGAGGGTGCCAACGAGCTGCTCGACAAGCTCGAGTTCCACCCTGTCTTTACCGCACATCCCACCGAGGCCCGTCGTAAGGCCGTCGAGGGCAAGATCCGCCGTATCTCCAACCTGCTGGAGGAGCGTCCGCGTCTGGGCGGCTCCGACCTGGTGGAGAACGAGCGCCATATGCTGCAGGAGATCGACGCCCTGGTGCGTACGAGCCCCATCGCGCTCAAGAAGCCCACGCCGGTCGAGGAAGCCGATACCATCATCGACATCTTCGATAACACGCTGTTCGACGTTATCCCCGTTATCTATCGTCGTTTTGACGATTGGGTGCTGGGCGACAAGGCCGGTACTGTGCCGCCGCTGTGCCCGGCGTTCTTCCATCCCGGCAGCTGGATCGGTTCCGACCGCGACGGTAACCCCAACGTCACCGCCAAGGTGAGCCGTGAGGTCGCCGCCAAGTACTTTACGCACATGGTGCTCAAGCTCGAGGACAAGTGCCGCCACATCGGCCGCAACCTCACGCTCGAGGCTACCTACAGCAAGCCGTCGACCGAGCTCATTAACCTGTGGAACCATCAGGTCGAGATGAGCCCTCGGTACACGGCCCGCGCCGAGCTGATCTCCGAGCACGAGCCGCATCGCGCCGTCATGCTCGTCATGGCCGACCGTCTGAACGCCACCGTGCGCCGTATCACCGACACCATGTACCACAGCGCCGACGAGTTCCTGGATGACCTGCGCGTCGTCCAGCGTTCGCTGGCCGCCTGCGGTGCCGTCCGTGCCGCCTACGGCCCGGTCCAGACCATCATCTGGCAAGTCGAGTCCTTCGGCTTCCATATGGTCGAGATGGAGTTCCGTCAGCACTCCGTGGTGCATGCCCGCGCCCTCAAGGATATCCACGAGAACGGTATCCATGGCGACCTGCAGCCCATGACGCGCGAAGTCATCGATACCTTCCGTGCCATCGGCTCCATCCAAAAGCGCTACGGCAAGAAGATGGCGCACCGCTACATCATCTCGTTTACCAAGAGCGCCCAGCATGTGGCTGACGTCTTCGAGCTGGCCCACCTGTCCTTCGCACACGAGGAAGATGTCCCCGAGCTCGACGTGATCCCGCTATTCGAGCAGCTCGAGGACCTCGAGGGCTGCGTCGACGTGCTCGACCAGATGCTTACGCTGCCCGTGGTGCAGAAGCGTCTTGCCCAGACCAACCGCCGCATGGAGGTTATGCTGGGCTATTCCGACTCCTCCAAGGACGCCGGTCCTACCACGGCCATGCTCGCGCTGCATTCCGCGCAGGAGCGCATTGCCAAGTGGGCCGAGAAGAACGATATCGACCTGGTGCTCATGCACGGTCGCGGCGGTGCCGTTGGCCGTGGCGGCGGCCCGGCCAACAAGGCCGTGCTGGCGCAGCCCAAGGGTTCGGTCAACTGCTTCTTTAAGCTCACCGAGCAGGGCGAGGTCATCTTTGCCCGTTACGGCAACCGCACGCTGGCTCAGCGCCATGTTGAGTCCGTTGCCGCCGCAACGCTTTTGCAGTCGGCCCCGAGTGTCGAGAAGACCAACACAGAGACCACGCAGAAGTTCTGGGATATGGCCGAGAAGCTTAACGCTGCAAGCCACGAGCGCTATCTGGACCTGCTGAACACCGAGGACTTTACACCGTGGTTCTCGACCGTGACGCCGCTGACCGAAGTCGGTCTGCTGCCGATCGGCTCGCGTCCCGCTAAGCGCGGCCTGGGCGCCAAGTCGCTCGACGACCTGCGTACCATTCCGTGGATCTTCAGCTGGAGCCAGGCACGCATTAACCTGGCCGCTTGGTACGGCCTGGGCACCGCCTGCGAGCAGCTTGGTGACCTTGACCAGCTCAAGGCTGCCTACCAGAAGTGGCCGTTCTTCCGCACGTTCATCGACAACATCGAGATGTCGATTGCTAAGACCGATCAGCGCATTGCCAAGATGTATCTACACCTGGGCGATCGCCAGGATTTGTCCGAGAAGGTCTTCACCGAGATGCAGCTCACGCGTAAGTGGGTCCTTGCCATCGTCGGTGACGAGTGGCCGCTGCAGCGTCGTCGCGTGCTCGGCTGCGCCGTTCGCGTGCGTAACCCCTATGTCGACGCCCTGTCCATCGCCCAGGTCCGCGCCCTTCGTGAGGTGCGTATGAACCAGGACGAGATGGCCGAGGAGAAGAAGGCCGAGTACATGAGCCTGATTCTTTCGACTGTGACTGGCGTCTCGGCAGGATTGCAGAACACGGGGTAATCGATAGCCCTGTAGTCGTCCGGGCCCGCCATCAGTTTACTTTTAGGCACGTCCTCGGACATGCAAGAAGCCCTCGCTGCGCACTTCGTGCGGCGAGGGCTTC
>CAJJZM010000125.1:0-4624 GCA_905197595.1 uncultured Collinsella sp. | reverse complement strand
GACTCGACGCTGTGCGCCGCCCAGAGCGACAATTTGTCATTCAAAAGGCAGGACATGACCAGAAGGTCAATGCCCTGCCTTTTTCATGCCAACTTGTTCGCCTTGGACGTCGCTCGCTGACGTTGGCTCAACCTGCGGTGCTGACTACTCCCCTTGCACCAAAAACCGCCCCGTTCTCGGTTTTGAGGACGGGGCGGTTTTGCTTACCTAGATTGTTCGAGTTCCCTATGCAAAGCGGGCGACGAGCTCCTGGAGCACGTCGGTCATCTTGACGAGCGAACTGACCGGGACGAACTCGTTGACGCCGTGGTAGCAATAGCCGCCGGTGGAAAGGTTGGGGCAGGGCAGACCGCGGAACGACAGCTGCGCGCCGTCGGTGCCGCCGCGAATCGGCAGCACTTGGGGCTCAACGCCGCAGGCAAGGTAGGCTTCCTTGGCAACATCAATAAGCTCGGGATAGTCACGAACGATCTCGGCCATATTTCGATATTGCTGCTTAATCTCGACCGTCACGCGCTCCTCACCCAGACGCAGGTTGAGCATCGAGGCGGCGGCATCAATAAGGTCGAGTTTCTGCTGGAACTTGGCGGCGTCATGGTCGCGGACGATATAGCGCGCTGTGGCGTGATCGACGGTCGCAGATACGCCCTCAAGGTGATAAAAGCCCTCGTAGCCTTCCGTATACTCCGGGCGCTGCACGTAGGGGAGCAACGCGTTGAAGTCGCAGAACAGATTGCCTGCGTTGACCATACGGCCCTTGGCGTCGCCCGGGTGGATGGACTGGCCCTCAAAGCGGACGGTCACCTCGGCGGCATTGAAGCACTCCCACTCCAGCTCGCCGATGGGGCCGCCGTCGACCGTGTAGGCGTACTTGCAGCCAAAGGTATCGATATCCAGCAGCTCGGCTCCGTGGCCGATCTCCTCGTCAGGGCAGAAGCAAATGCCGAGTGCGGGATGGGGCAGAGAGGGGTCCTGAGCGATACGCGCGACAAGTGACATGATCTCGGCGGCGCCTGCCTTGTCGTCCGCGCCCAGCAGTGTGGTGCCATCGCTGCAGACCAGGTCCTCACCCGCGAGGTCGTTCAGGGCGGGAAGCTTGGCGGTACTCATGGCAACGGGCTTACCGTCAACCGTGCCGCAGACCAGGTCGCCGCCTTCGTAGTGTACGATGTGCGGTTTCACGCCGGCACCCGGTGCAACTTCGGTGGTGTCGAGATGGGCGATCAGGCCCAGGGCGGGCTTGTCCTCTGCGCCCGCACTTGCGGGGATATGCGCGCAGACATAGGCGTGCTCGGTCACGTGGGCATCTTCCGCACCAAGCTCGCGCAGCTCTTCAGCCAGCACGTTGGCAAGGTCAAACTGAACGGCGCTCGAGGGTACCTGGTCGCAGTTTGCATCCTCGGACTGCGTGTTGATCTGGACGTAGCGCAAAAAGCGCTCGAGGACATCGGGGTTCGTGGTGGTGTTTTCCATAAAGACCGCTCCAATCTTGGTCGTCGTGTGCAACAAGAACTCTAGCACGGTATGCCACGGCATACCGCGACGCTTGGATGGGGTAGAATCAGCCATTGAATGCAGAAGGGATGGAAGATCATGGATACGACAAATAGCTCGCGCGAACTACATCTGACGGTGGCGAACGAAGACTACTTGGAGTGCATGGTTCGCATTGAAAGCGAAGAGGGGGAAACCAACGGCGTTCGATCGGTCGACATCGCGCAGCGCCTTGGCGTCTCCAAGGCATCGGTCAATAAAGCGGTTTCGGCTCTCAAGGCATCCGAGCTTGTCGAGCAATCGCACTACGGCAAGGTGATCCTGACCGATCGCGGCCGCGAGGTTGGCACGGCTATCTGGTACCGTCATCGCCTCATCCGCACGTTTTTGGTTCAGGAGCTCGGTGTCGAATTTGAGCGAGCCGATTCCGAGGCCTGCATGATGGAGCATGCGCTATCCGAGGACACGATGAGCCGCTGGCTCGCCTATCTCGAAAAGCAGGGAATCAGCGTCGAGGAATAGCGGGATATATATGGATACGAGTTATTACAACCGCTTTGGTGCCGAGGAACTTACGCGCCGCTTGTCGAGCGAGACCTTGTTGGCGCAGGGCCCCATGGGCAGTGTTCTGTTGAGTGAGTACGATGCCGCCGACATTCCACCGGCGTTTTGGAATCTGGCAGAGCCGCAGACCGTTTCTCGTATCCATCGCTTGTATGTCGCCGCCGGCGCGCAGGTGCTCATTACCAATACCTTTCAGGCATCAAGCTATGCCCTCAAGCACGACCAGATTGCGCCGTCCGTGGCGGAGGTCAATCGCGGGGCCGTCGACGATGCCCGCCAGGCGCACCCTCAGCTACTGCTGGGCTCGATGGGCCCGATCGGTATTGAGTGGTTTGCCGAGGACTCTGCCGAGTATCGTGAAATCCGAGGCATTGCGCGCGAACAGGCGCACGCCTTGCTCAATGCTGGTGTTGACGGTCTGCTGATCGAGACGGTGACGTCTATCCGTAATCTGCAGCCCATGCTTGCCGGCGTCCGAGATGCCGCCGACGGCATGCCTGTTCTGGTGAGTTTTGTCGTTGACGATAAAGGCGACCTGCTGGGCGATGGCCTCAACATCGAGGCAGCCGTTTTGTACGCCGAAAAACACGGCGCAAACTCGGTTGGTGTTAATTGCTGTTCGCTCGCGGCCGCGAATGCGGCGGTGCCCAGGATGGTTGCATCGGCGACTACTCCCGTCACGGTGCGTCCCAACGTAGGCGATCCGGTCCAGACTCAGGATGGCCCCGTATGGCACGAGAACCCCGAAGCTTTCGCGCGCGCATGCATCGAATGGAGGCATGCCGGTGCCGCAATGGTGGGCAGTTGCTGTGGAACCACGGCAATCACTACGGCAGCGATGGCCGAGGCGCTCGATATATAAAGGGCAAAACCGCTCCATACGGGGCGGTTTTTTTCATTGCTTGCATGTCCTCGGCAGCATTTGCCCAAATGGTGAATGCTGGTGCCGGCAGGTTGCCGAGTGTGTATCGCGGGTATACCTCATGCGTACCATGATCCAAACACTGTGAGGTGTCTGCGCGTGTGCGCGATAATTCATTTTGGAACTGACGGTTGGCGCGCTCGCGTCGATGAGGACTTCACTGCCGATAACGTTGCCCGTATCGCCGATGCCGTCGGCGAGTTGTGGCAAAAGACCAATCCGGGCAAAACGGTATATATAGGGTTCGACACTCGGCCCCTGGCGCGCGAGTTCGCTGAGCTTGCGGCGGGTGTGCTAGCAGCGCACGGGCTAGACGCCGTGCTCGCTTCGCGACCTGTTCCGACCCCTGCCCTTACGTGGGCGGCGGCTTATGACGGCGAGGCGTGCGGCGCGCTCATGGTGACGGGGTCCCATCATCCGCAAGGTTATCTGTGTCTCAAGATTCGCATGGGTGACGGCTCGACCGCCAACCAGGATGTCATCGAAGAGCTCGAAGAGACCATGGCTCCCGAGCCAATGGGGATCGAGGGGCAATATCGCACCGCGGATATCATTCCTGACTATATGCAGGCGGTGGCATCGTTTGTCGATGCCGAAGCCATCCGCGCTGCGCACCTGCGCGTGGTTGTTGATCCCATGGGCGGCGCAGCCCAGGGCTATCTAGCCGACTTGCTGCGCGAGCTTGGCGTTGAGGTGCACGAGATTCACGCCGGGCAGGCGCCTGACCAAGAAGATATCTGCCCCGATCCCGTTGAGCCGTGGGTGGACGCTTGCGAGCATACGGTTATCGAGGACGGAGCTTGCGCTGGCCTGGTGACCGACGGCGACGCCGACCGTATCGGCGCGGTTGACGAGCGCGGCAGATATATACATCCGCATCAGATCATGGCGCTCGTTTTGGGCGACTTGGTTCAATTTCGTAATTTGGAGGGGCGCGTCGTCGTCAATCTTTCGTGCTCGACGCTCGTGCGTCGCATTGCCGAGGCGCTTGGCTGCCGCGTGACCGTCAAACCAGTCGGTTTCAAATATATAGCGGCAGAGATGAAGAAGGGTGGCGTCCTCATAGGCGGCGAAGAAGCCGGTGGTATCGGCATCGCCGCGCATATGCCCGAGCGCGATGGAATCCTCGCCTGTCTGATTCTGTGTGAGCTTATGGCAAAGACGGACGCGCCTTTGGGCGTTCTGGTCGACCAACTCGAGGACAGTTTTGGTAAGACGAGTTACGGTCGACGCGATTTGCGCCTTGAGGCCGAAGATGCCGAAACGTTACGAACCCTGCTGCCGGGCGTAAACCCCAAGTCGATTTGTGGCAAGGTGCCGCAAAACGTTAGTCATATGGATGGCTTGCGTTTGGCATTCGAGGATGACACGTGGCTGCTGGTCCGTCCTAGCGGGACCGAACCAGTGGTGCGCGTCTACGCCGAGGGGTTCTCGGTGGAAGAACGTGATGAGTTGCTCGATGCTGGCTGTGCTTTAGCTAGGGGAACGTATCCGCTTTAACCATGAGACTGCCGTATATAAAGAGATGCTCGGCGAGCGGTAGTTAACGGCTGGCAAACGTTATTCGGATCCCAAATTGTATAGGAAATGTGTACGCCCAGATTCCCGCCCACGGCGCCCCTCCGGTCTGGCAATATATCTCCT
>CAJJZM010000124.1:0-4733 GCA_905197595.1 uncultured Collinsella sp. | reverse complement strand
GGACGTCCGCGAAGGTCAGCCCTCAGATCCTGCTACGACTACGTCCTCGGATTGTGTGGGCTGATGAAGGACGTGGCTGATGGGGTGCCTTGTCCCGGTCGCTGTTTCGCGGCTTTGCGGCGAAAGGCGCACTACTTTGGGATGGGGGGGAACGTGGTTGTTGCGGCAACTGATCCCCGCCATAAATTACCCTTGGCATACTTGCGTGAACGATTGCTCGTGCTACACTTGCAATTGCTGTTTCAGGGCGGGGTGGAATTCCCCACTGGCGGTAAATCGGGCGGTGCCAAAGGGGCGCCGTGGTGCAGGCGAGACGCCTGCGGCCGAGCCGATGAGTCCGCGACCCGTGTGTGCGTTGGTTCGCATGCCGGCTGAACTGGTGAGATCCCAGTACCAACGGTTAGAGTCCGGATGAAAGAGGCAGGTGATCTTATGTCTGAACAGTCGCAGCATATCCATTTTGAGAATACGAATAGGTGGAGCACCAAACAGCTCGTTACCATGGCGCTGATGTGCGCCCTGGGCGCCCTGTTTATGTACGTGCAGCTGCCCATCCTTCCTTCGGCACCGTTTTTGACGTATGACCCGTCGCTGGTGCCGGCGATGGTGTGCGGGTTTGCGTATGGTCCCGGTGCCGGTACTGCAGTTGCCGCCATGGCGATTGTTATCCATGCGCTCACCACGGGCGACTGGGTCGGTGCGCTCATGAACCTGGTGGCTACGCTGGGCTATATTCTGCCCGCGGCCATTGTCTACCAGAAGATGCATACCTATAAGGGTGCCGTGATCGGCCTCGTGCTCGGCGTCATTGCCGCTACGGCGCTGTCTATGGTCGCAAATCTCACCATCGGCGTATGGTTCTGGTATGGCTCGGTCGATGTGATTGCCCCGCTCATGCTTCCTGCCGTGCTGCCGTTCAACCTCATCAAGACCGTGCTCAACTCGGTGCTCACGCTTGCAGTGTACAAGGCGGTCTCCAATCTCATCACGCCTAAAAAGGACCAGGTCAAAGGCCGCGCATGATTGAGTGTCGGGGCGTTTCCTTTAGCTATGACGGTGCCGTGTCGGCACTCGACGGTGTCAATCTGAACATCGAGGATGGCGAGTTTTTCTGCATTCTCGGCGGTAACGGGTCGGGCAAGTCGACCTTCGCCAAGCATCTGAATGCGCTGCTGCAGCCCGATGCGGGTACGGTGCGCATCAATGGCATGGACGCGTCCGACCCCGAGTTGGTCTATGACATTCGCTCGACCGCGGGCATGGTATTCCAGAATCCCGACGACCAGCTGGTGGCAACGCTTGTCGAAGATGACGTTGCGTTCGGTCCCGAAAACCTTGGCGTGCCATCGGCGCAAATTGCGCAGCGCGTACGCGAGGCGCTGAAGGGCGTGGGCCTGGTGGGCTTTGAGCGCCACGAGACCCATGCGCTCTCGGGCGGCCAAAAGCAGCGCGTGGCGCTTGCCGGCGTGCTCGCCATGGAGCCGCGCGTGCTCATCTTGGATGAGGCCTCCTCGATGCTCGATCCGCGCGGGCGCAAGGGCCTTATGAAGGCCTGTCACGCGCTGCACGAACGCGGCATGACCATCGTGATGATTACGCACTTTATGGAAGAGGCCGCTGAGGCCGATCGAGTCGCGGTGTTTCAGGCGGGGCGTGTTGCCATGCTGGGTACGCCCGAGGAAATCTTGACGCGGGCGGATGAGCTTGCGCAGCTCAACCTGGATATGCCGGAGTCGTGTCGTCTGGGCAGGTCGCTTCGTGCGAAGGGCGTTCCCGTTTGCGCGCAGGTACGTGAGGCGGATATGGTCGCCGAGATTGCGCAGGCTTATGCCGAGCGAAGTGGGGCAGGCACCGCGGGGCAGTCTTCCGCATCCCAGTTGGAAATCGCTGACGGCACTGTTCCGGTAGACAACGAGGGCAACGCGTCGGAGCCCGTCATAGAGCTATCCCATGTTTCGTACAGTTATTCGCTCGGTCCGCGCGAGCGCCGCCGCTGGCATAAGCGCTCGGCCACTGCGGGCAAATCGAGCAAACAGGCTCTCTGGGGAAACGACCCAAGCAGCCCGTGGGCGCTGCGCGATGTATCGCTGACGGTGCGTCGCGGCGAGTTCCTGGGGCTAGCAGGCCATACCGGCTCGGGTAAATCGACGCTGGTCCAGCATCTCAACGGGCTGATCCGTCCGCAGGAGGGAAGCATTTGCGCGCTGGGGCTCGACCTATCAAACAAGAAAGACGCCGCTGCGGTTAAGGCCAAGGTCGGCGTGGTGTTTCAGTATCCTGAGCGTCAGCTGTTTGCCGAAACCGTGGCGCAGGACGTGGCGTTTGGTCCGTACAACCTTGGCTTGCCGCAAGATGAAGTCGACCGTCGTGTTGAGTCATCGCTCTCACGCGTGGGCCTCGACCTTTCCACGGTCGGCGACAAGAGTCCCTTTGAGCTTTCGGGCGGTCAGCAACGGCGTGTGGCATTCGCCGGCGTGCTCGCCATGGATCCCGAAGTCCTGGTGCTCGATGAGCCCATGGCGGGACTCGATCCGGCTGCGCGCAGGGATTTCCTTGAGCTTATCGATCGACTTCACCGCGATGGCCTGACCGTTGTCATGGTTTCACATAGTATGGATGACCTGGCCAATTGCTGTGACCGCATCGTCGTAATGAACGAAGGCGTGGTGTTTGCCGAGGGCACGCCCGCTCAGGTTTTTGCGCATGCGGATGAGCTTAAATCAATCGGCTTGGGTGTTCCCGCTGCCCAGCGCATGGCGCTGGCGCTTGCGAAGGCAGGCGTGCCGCTGCGCTTTGAAGGCCTCTATACGGTTGAGTCGCTGGCAGACGAGTTGGTGGACCTGCTAATCGGTCGCTCGGGCGGTCCTTCTAACGTCGCGGACATTGCTAAATCCAAGACGGTCGCGCGAGAGGAGGGCTGCTAATGGAGGCGTTTTCGTTTGGCAGCTACTATCCCGGCGATAGTGCGATCCACCGCCTGGATCCGCGAACTAAGTTGCTCTTGGGTTTTGTGTTTCTGATCACGACGCTCACAGTCAGCAGCTTCTGCGGACTGGCCCCGGTCGCAATCTTCGTTGTCCTGATCTATACCGTGTCCCGGGTGCCGTTGCGCCGGGTCCTATCATCGATGGCACCATTGCTGGCGATTGTCGTGGTGGTCGCAGTGCTCAACCTATTTTCCGACCAGAGTGGGCGCATTCTGTGGCAGCTTGGCTTTTTGCAGATAAGCGAGGGTTCGCTGCATTCCGCCGCCTTTATGGCGTGCCGCCTGACCCTGATGATGGCCGGCATGAGCGCCATTACGCTCACCACACCGACGCTCGACCTCACCGCGGGCTTTGAGCGCCTGCTCGCGCCGTTTGCGCGTGTGGGACTTCCTGCGCACGAGCTCGGCATGATTATGGGTATCGCGCTGCGCTTTATGCCGCAGTTCGCCACCGAGATGAAGCAGACGGCCGATGCGCAGGCAAGCCGCGGTGCACGCGTGACGGGAGGTCCGCTCGGTGGCGTGCGTATGCTCGGCAGTGTGGCGATTCCGCTGTTCACGGGTGTGTTCCGTCATGCCGAGACGTTGTCTGCCGCCATGGATGCCCGTTGCTATCATGGCGAGCAGGGCCGCACACGTTTGCATGCGCTTGCATTTGGCCGCAGCGATGCGTTGGCGGCGGTGGTGACGGCGTTGCTGCTCATCTGCGTCATCGTCATCAATCTTCAACTTGTTTAGGCGCGATTCGAGCGCAAGAAAGGGGTCCCTATGACCGACAACGACCGCACGGCTCAGCTTGAGCGCGCCTGTTCGTATCTCAGGCGCATTCCGGCGTGGTATCTGGCCACGACCGATGTGGCCGACGGGTATCAGCCTCGCGTGAGGCCGTTTTCATTTGCCATGGTCGATGACGGTAAGCTGTGGTTTTGCACATCGCGCGACAAGGATGTGTGGGCCGAGCTCAGCGCGAACCCCAAGTTTGAGGTTTCGGGTTGGAAACCGGGGGAGTGTTGGATTGTACTGACCGGCGAGGCCGCGCTCGAGGACGATGTGGTCGTGAGCGACAAGGTACGCCAGGCGGGCTTTAAACACATGGTGGGCATTGGCGAACAACACGATAGCGCCAACGACGGCCGCCTTGCATTCTTCTCGGTCCGCAACATCGCCGCACGGTTCTGCGATATCGACGGCAGCGAAGAGCGCCTCGAGCTCTGATTTCCCAAATTGACTACCCATTGCAAAAAGACTGGTCAGGCGACAGGAGGAAACGTGGACGGATTGAATACGGTGCTGGAGTATCTGACGTCGGTGCCGGCGTGGTATCTGGCGACGAGCGTTGACGGACAGCCGCATGTGCGTCCATTTTCGTTTGCGCAGATCCAGGACGGCAAGCTGTGGTTTGTAACGGCGCGCACCAAAGATGTGTGGCAGGAGCTGCTGCAAAATCAGCGCTTCGAGGTCACGAGTTGGTGGCCGGGCCATGGCTGGCTCATCTTGCGCGGGCGTGCCGGCTTGGATGACCGGGCTTTAGACGAAATGCGCGAAGCCGGATGGAAGCATCTAGAGCGCCTGGGCGAGCACTATGAGGGGCCTAACGACCCCACGCTCGTCTTCTTTAGCGTCGAGGATCCCGAGGCTTTTATCTGCAATCACGACGAATGGGTGCCGGTCGAGCTCTAGCCGGCTGGCTCATCCTAACAACTTGGTTTTCGCATGGGCGGGCCCCGTATTGCCCGGCGCCGTTAGG
>CAJJZM010000123.1:0-5066 GCA_905197595.1 uncultured Collinsella sp. | reverse complement strand
CCGATTACGTCGGCGACAGCTTCTACCTGGCTAAGCTCGCCAAGAGCCTGCCGCAGCAGACCATCGTGCTGTGCGGCGTGGAGTTTATGGGCGAGAGCGCCAAGCTGCTCAACCCCACCAAGACCGTGCTGCTGCCCGAGCCGGGCGCGGACTGCCCCATGGCTCATATGGTCAAGCGCGAGACGGTCGACGCGGCGCGCGCCGAGTACGGCGACGACCTGGCCGTGGTCTGCTACGTCAACTCCACGGTCGAGATCAAGAGCTGGAGCGACGTGTGCGTCACCAGCTCCAACGCCGTCAAGATCGTGTCCGAGCTACCGCAGCAGCATATCCTGTTCATTCCCGACCAAAACCTCGGCCGCTTCGTAGCCGAGCAGGTGCCGCAAAAGCACGTCATTCTCAACAACGGCTACTGCCCGCGCCATCACATCATCACCGTCGAGCAGATCGTCGACGCGACGGAGGCCCACCCCGACGCGCTCGTGCTGGCGCATCCTGAGTGCAAGGCCGACGTCCTGGCCGAGGCCGACTACATCGGCTCCACCGCCGGCATCATCAAGTATGCCGAGGAGTCCGACGCCAGCGAGTTCATTATCGTGACGGTCCGCGGCGTGCTCTACGAGCTCGAGCGCCGCTGCCAGGGCACCGGCAAGAAGTTCCACTTCCCCGCGGTGCAGCCCACCTGCGTCAACATGGATCTCATCACGCTCGAAAAGCTCGTGCGCTGCCTGGAGACGGGTGAGGGCGAGGTGCAGATCGGCGTGTCGGACGAGGCTGCCGACCAGGCCAAACTTACGCTCGACCGCATGCTCGAGTACGCAGCACGCTAGAACAATGTGGCATGAGGGACGGTTTCTTATGTCACATTCAAGGGAGAGGATTCCTGTGGAAACCAAGCAATACCCCGATATGGAGTGCGACGTCGTCATTGCCGGCTGCGGCGTAGCGGGCCTGTACGCGGCGCTCAACCTGCCGACGAGCACGCGCGTGATCATGCTCTCCAAGGGCGCGGTCGACGAGTGCGATTCGATGCTCGCGCAGGGCGGCATCTGCGTGCTGCCCGAGGGCTCGGACTACGATGCCTTCTTTGAGGACACCATGCACGCCGGCCATTACGAGAACCGCCGCGAGAGCGTCGACATCATGATCCGCTCGAGCCGCTCGGTCATCAACGACCTGCTAGCGATGGGCGTGGATTTTGAGCGCAAGGCCGATGGCGGCCTCGACTTTACCCGCGAGGGCGCGCACAGCCGTCCGCGCATTGCCTTCCATGCCGACATTACGGGCAAGGAGATTACGACCAAGCTGCTTCAGGCCGTCCGCAAGCTGGATAACGTGCAGATTCTCGAACACGTTGCCATGACCGACATCCTGACGGCAGAGCGCGATGGGGCCACGGTGTGCACTGGTGTCGTCGCTGTTGCCGTGGACGAGGACGATTCAGCTCGCCCCGCCGACGAGCTGGCAAATGCCGCTGAGGGCGTGCATGTCGGTAAGCCGTTTAAGATCCATGCCCGCCATACGCTGTGGGCGACGGGCGGCATCGGTGGCGTATACGACCATTCGACCAACTACCCGCAGCTCACGGGCGACGCCTGCTACATCGCGCAGGAGCACGGCATTAAGATGGAGCACCTGGACTACGTGCAGATCCATCCCACGGGCCTGTTCTCGCCGCAGCCAGGCCGTACGTTCCTGATCAGCGAGAGCTGCCGCGGTGAGGGCGCGATTCTGCTCAATGCCGCCGGCGAGCGTTTTACCGACGAGTTGCAGCCGCGCGACGTTGTCGCTGCCGCCATCCGCGAGCAGATGAAGCAGGACGGCACCGAGCACGAGTGGCTGAGCTTTGCCCCCGTCGAGCGCGACGTGGTGACTGGGCACTTTGCCAACATTCGCGCGCGCTGCCTTGAGGACGGTCGCGACATCTTGGACGAGCCCATCCCCGTTACGCCCACGCAGCACTACTTTATGGGCGGCGTATGGGTCGATAAGGACGGCCGCACTTCGATGCCCGAGCTCTACGCTGCGGGCGAGACGGCTTGCAACGGCGTTCACGGCAAGAATCGCCTTGCATCAAATAGTCTGCTCGAGGCGCTGGTCTGGGGTCGTCGCGCCGCGTGGTACATGCGCACCGGCGAGTCGCTGGCCGTGGAGCAGGCGGGCGAGCCCGCGCTCGATGGACGCCATCGCGCCCTGAGTTCCGATACCCTTGCAATCGATGATTTGGCCCGTGCCGCCGGCACGCAGGCCGCAGAGGAGTAGACCATGAATCCCATTACCATGAAGCTCGTCGTCGATGATCTGATTTTACAGGCTCTGCGCGAGGACATCACGTTTGAGGACGTGAGTACGGCGAGCGTGTGCCCTACGGCGCGCCCCGCTACCGTTGAGCTCATCGCCAAGGCCGATGGCATCATCGCCGGCTTGGATGTGTTCGCTCGCACTTTTGAGCTGCTGGATCCGCAGAGCTCCGTGTTGTTCGATGTCGCGGACGGCGACGAGGTGCACGCCGGTGACCACGTGGGCCAGGTGCGCGGCGATGCGCGCGTATTGCTTTCGGGCGAGCGCGTGGCGCTCAACTACCTGCAGCGCATGAGCGGCATCGCTACTTACACGCATCGGATGGCGGCCGCGCTCGAGGGCACCAAGACCGTGCTTGTCGACACGCGCAAGACCACGCCGGGCATGCGCGTCTTCGAGAAGGCAGCAGTCGAGATCGGCGGTGGCAGCAACCATCGCTACAACCTGTCGACGGCCGTCATGCTCAAGGACAACCACATCGATGCCGCCGGTGGCGTGGCGCGCGCGATCGAGATGGCGCGCGCCCATGCGTCGTTTACCACGACGGTCGAGATTGAGTGCGAGAACCTGGACATGGTACGCGAGGCCGTGGAGGCCGGTGCCGATATCATCATGCTCGACAACATGACCCACGACGACATGGCTGCAGCGATTGAGCTTATCGCCGGTCGTGCTAAGACCGAGTGCTCGGGCAACGTAGACGCCGACAACATTCGTGCCCTGGCCGACCTGGGTGTTGACTTTATCAGTTCGGGGGCGTTGACGCACTCTGCGCCGATTCTCGACCTCTCGCTCAAGCACCTGCGTCTGCTGGACGGTAAATAATGGACGCCCGCGAGCGTCGCCGTGCCATCATGGCCGTGCTCGAGGGGGCCAAAGATCCTGTCTCGGGCAGTGCGCTTGCCCGCGAGGTGGGCGTGAGCCGTCAGGTCGTGGTGCAGGACATCGCCCTGCTGCGCGCTGACGGGCACGATATCGTCGCCACCAATCGCGGCTATGTACTACAGGAGGCCCCCAGCAGCCCCGCCGTGCCCACGCGCTTGGTCAAGGTTCGCCACAGCGTTGAGCAGGCAGGCGATGAGCTCACGAGTATCGTCGACGCCGGCGGCGCCGTGCTCAACGTGATCGTCAATCACCGCGTGTACGGTAAGATCACGGCCGACCTGGACATTCGCAATCGTCGCGATGTTGAGCGCTACCTGCACGATATCGAGAGCGGCAAGAGCTTTCCACTATTAACGGTGACGAGCGGCTATCACTTCCATCGCATTGCGGCAGAGGATGAGCAGACCCTCGACGAGATCGAGGCCATACTCAAGGAGAAGGGCTACCTTGCCGATTTAATGCCCTACGAGGATGATTTGTCCTAACCCGATACTGTCTATATAAGTTGCGGTGAAATAGTTCCTACAATCGGCACCTAAGCAATGAGCCAGGAACTATTCCACCGCAACTGCCAAGGTAGCCCCGTCCCCAATTAGCTGCCTGTACAAACAAAAGGAGGCCTCCGCGGCGATGCGGAGGCCTCCTTTTTGTGCACGGTGTACTTTTGAGTGTGCAAGCGGGGGAGTTGTTACTCCTCGACGATCTCGGTGATCGCGCCAGCGGGGCAAGCGTCCTGGCAAGCGCCACAGGCGACGCAGGAGTCCTCGTCAGCGACGGTAGCGACGTCCTGGAGCTCCAGAACGCCAGCGGGGCAGGAGTCGACGCAAACGCCACAAGCGATGCACTCGTCGGCATCAATTACGGGATGAGCCATGGTAGTTTCCTCTCTGTTGACCGACGCTACAGGCGATGCACGTCGGTTTGATTCGGGCAAAAACATACCACGGGAGCGACCGTTTGCAATACCCTCTGGCCGGCATCTTCATACCGTTCGCCGAGTATGCCAAGGTTTACTAAAAAATTCGCAGGTGGGGCCGCTGAGCTGCGCAAATGTTAGCTATAGGTGACTTGTAATATTGAGCTATTGAGCGCGCCTGCGGAAAGGGCATCCCGTTATTTGGCCGAAAACCGGGTCGAACTTTCCCCAGGGAAGCCCGGGGCCGCCATGTGCGCTCCCAAGCCCAAACCTCAGCCATCTCTACATAGATCTCAATAGATCTGCCGAGAACTCAAACAGTGCATCTACCTGCGCATTTAAGAACCTAAACTCTCAACAATAAGAAATCTTATATGAATTGACTTAGATTTTGTATATTCCGGCCCATAAGGGGATACACTACATCCTGAAAGACAAGCCGAAGCGCCGCGCGACAGATCGTCGAGGCGGCGCGAACGCAAAAGAGAGAGGGAATTTCTAATGAGTAAGATTCTTGGTATCGACCTTGGTACTACTAACTCCGCAATGGCCGTCCTCGAGGGCGGTTCTCCGACCATTATCGTGAACGCCGAGGGCGACCGCACCACCCCGTCTGTCGTGGGCTTCCGTGCTGACGGCGACCGCGTCGTGGGTAAGGCCGCTAAGAACCAGGCGGTCACCAACCCCAAGAACACCGTGTTCTCCATCAAGCGCTTCATGGGCCGCAAGTACTCCGAGTGCACCTCCGAGATCAAGACCGTGCCGTATGAGGTCAAGGAGGGCCAGGGTGGCCGTGCCGTCGTCGACATCGAGGGCAAGGATTACACCGCCGAGCAGGTGAGTGCCATGACGCTCGCAAAGATGAAGGCCGACGCCGAGAAGTATCTGGGCGAGACCGTCACCGACGCCGTCATCACCGTCCCGGCCTACTTCAACGACGCCCAGCGTCAGGCCACCAAGGACG
>CAJJZM010000122.1:0-5090 GCA_905197595.1 uncultured Collinsella sp. | reverse complement strand
TCGGAGAGGATGTGGCTCGAGACGATCACCGTCGTACCCGCCGCCGCGAAGCCGCGGATCTGGTCGCGCAGCTCCTCGATGCCGATGGGGTCGAGGCCGTTGGTGGGCTCGTCGAGCACGAGCAGGCGTGGCTGGGCGATCAGCGCCAGCGCGAGCCCCAGGCGCTGCCGCATGCCCATCGAGAAGCGCCCGGCGCGCTTCTTCCCGGTGTCCGCGAGGTCCACGGCGGCGAGCACCTCATCTATGCGGCTCTCGGGAAGGCCCAGCAGCGTGGTGCGCACGCGCAGGTTCTCGCGCGCGGTGAGGTTGGGGTAGAGCGGCGCCTCCTCGATGAGGCTGCCGATTGCGTAGAGGTCCTCGCGGCGCCAGGCGTGCCCGGCAAAGAGGATCTCCCCGGCCGTCGGCCGCAGCATCCCGCAGATCATCTTGAGCGTTGTCGACTTGCCGGCGCCGTTGGGACCGAGCAGCCCGTACACCTCGCCCTCGCGGATATGAAGGCTCACATCGGCCACGGCGTCCTGCGCCTGGTCGCCGCGGCCGAAGCGCTTGGTGAGCCCGCGCGTCTCGAGCATGTAACCCATGGGTTCGTCCTTTCTCTTCCGGGCGCGCGGGCCGAGTCGCCGTGCCCGCGCGCCTCACCTTTCGGGTTCACCATCCATGGTGGGGCGCGTTTTTAACGAAGCCGTAACGGCCGTTGGGTTCTTTTGGCGCCAACCCTTCTCGACCCGCACATCATGATTAATTTGCCTAAAGCAACAACTTTCCCGATCGATGTAATCACCGAATCAAAACGTGTACGTCAACCTCCAAAAACGACATTTTTCGACATGTTTGGAGACTGATGTACACGAATGCGAAAATCCCCGCCGCCCAAAAGCGCCCTCCACATGTCTGGACTCTCTATGCTTACGCTGGATAGACATCGCCGGAACGGGTATAGTATCGAAAGTTTTGTCGTTAACCAGCGGGGGAGTCCTGTGGGCATCAAAAAGAAGATCAAAAAGGAGCTTATCGGCACTTCCGATTACCCGTCGAATAAGATCTTTACGATCTCCAATTTCATCACCTTTACGCGCCTGATCCTCACCCTGGTATTTCTGTACCTGTTTGTGACGGATAACAACCGCGTCATCGCCATTGTTATCTACGCCGTTGCCGCCTCCACCGACTGGATGGACGGTCAGATCGCCCGCATGACTAAGACGGTCTCGTGGCTCGGCAAGGTCATGGATCCCATTTGTGACCGTGCGCTGCTGTTCACCGGCGTACTTGGGCTGGTAGTCCGCGGAGAGCTGCCCATCTGGGTCTGCGTGCTCATTATTGGCCGCGACATCTATCTGGGCATCGGCACGCTTATCGTGCGTCATTATCACCGTCGCCCCATCGATGTCGTCTTTCCCGGTAAGATTGCCACTGCACTGCTCATGACCGGCTTCTCGCTCATGCTGCTCGGGTTCCCCGTTGTTGACGGCCTGCACCTTTTACCTTCAACCCTTACGGCCTTCCCAGGTCTTAACGGAAGCTCGGTGCCCCTCGGCATCTTCTTTGTGTATGGCGGTGTGATCTTCTCCATGCTCACCGCTGTCATCTACTCCATTAAGGGCGGAGCGGCCATTAAACAAGCTCTCGCGCATCCCGAGGACGAGGACATCGACTTTCTGAACCCCGAAATCGAAGACTGATTCGTTGGGGTATGATTACGTACGGTTCATTATTTGCGGCACGTCCGCGATAAGTTAGGGGTTGTCATGGACAACATGGTTAACAATATGCCTCAGAATGATAAGACTGCTGACGCTACCTGCGTATTCCGCGTGCCTTCAAGCGACGTCACCGTTCCCGACCTCATGGCCAACGTGCGCATCACCGCCCCCGTTCTGTCCATCGTCAAGGGTCCGCAGACTGGTGCCGCCTTTGAACTCGAGGACGACGTGACCACCATCGGCCGCGATCCCGCGAATGGCATCTTCCTCAACGACATGACTGTCTCGCGCAGCCACGCACGCATTATTCGTGAGGGCCTGGGCGCCCGTATTGAGGATCTGGGCTCGCTCAATGGCACCTGGGTCGACGGTGCCATTGTCAACGCCGCTCCGCTGCACGACGGCTCTTCCGTTCAGATCGGTACGTTTACGCTCATCTACCACGAGAGCACGCCGGAGCGCATCGAAACCGGTGAGTAGGTAATGGCCGAACGCAACTATCTGAGTATCGGCCAAGTCGTCAACCTTCTTCGAGGCGCATACCCCGATCTATCGAACTCAAAAATTAGATTTCTAGAAGATGAGGGGCTCATCACCCCTCATCGTACGCCTAAGGGGTATCGCCAGTACTCCAAGGAAGACGTTGACCGTCTCGAGGTTATCCTGCACCTGCAGAAGACCCGTTACATGCCGCTCAACGTCATTAAGCAGCGCTTGGAAAACGCAACGGACCTGTCCACGTTGGCTTACGAGGTGGGTCTTCTGTCCGATGTTCCGCTTAAGACGGAGCCCAAGGAGACCAAGCAAAAGCTGCATCCCATCGAGACCATTCCCGACATGCTCGGTGTTGAGATTTCGTTTATCCGCTCCCTTGCCGAGAACGATCTTATCCGCATCATCAAGAGCCCGCAGAACCGTGAGCTCGTCGATGGCCGAGATTTCCCGATTATCCGTTACTGCTCGGAGCTGTCGCGCTTCCACATTGAGCCGCGCAATCTGCGTCAGTACGTATCGTCGGCAAACCGCGAGTCTTCGATGTTTGAGCAGGTTCTCGTGAGCATGCTCGGCATGGATACTTCCGATGACGAGCGCGACGCCAAGCTCGAGCGTGCTTTTAAGAAGCTGCACGACCTCACCGAGGGTGTGCACACCGCGCTCCTTAAGAACCGTGTCTTTGAGTCGCTCAACGCCGTGGTCGAGGACGCTGACATCGATGCCCTCGATGAGGAGATCGCGCGTTCCGAATCCACCAAGGCTAAAAGCGATGGGGCAAGCGTCCCCGCGGTTACCGCGCACGACGAGTCGCTCGTGCAGCCGTCCAAGGTCGTCGTCCCCTCGCATAGCTCGTCTGCTAACACGGGCAAATAACCGCCGTTCACCCGGCAATCCATGAAAGGTCACCCATGTACGACTTCGAATCTCAAATCGTCGATATCCCCGACTATCCCGAGCCCGGAGTCGTCTTTAAGGACATCACGCCGCTCTTTGGCAATCCCGAGGCCCTGAAGGCCATGGTGGATGCCCTTGCCGAGCATTTTGCCGACATGGGCATTACCAAGGTCGTAGGACCCGAGGCCCGCGGCTTTATGGTCGGTGTGCCCGTGGCCGTCGCCCTGGGTGCCGGCTTTGTTCCCGCACGTAAGCCGGGTAAACTACCGCGCAAGACGGTAAGCGAGAGCTACGAGCTCGAGTATGGAACTGATTCTATCGAGATCCACGCCGATGCCATCAGCTCTAAAGATACCGTGTTGATTCTGGACGACTTGGTCGCGACGGGCGGAACCGTCGAGGCAACAGGTAAACTGGTGCGAGATATGGGCGCAAAGCTTGTGGGCTACGGTTGTATCCTTGAGCTTGCGTTTCTCAACCCGCGCAAGAAGCTCACGCCTTCTAACGAGGACGTTGAACTCTTTAGCCTGGTAACGGTGGACTAGCCGCTACCCTTAGATACCGGAAAGGAAGCTCCATGCGCACAGCAAACACGCACAGAAACATGGCACGCTGCGCTGCTACTGCAACCCTCGCTTGTGTTTTGGGCCTGGGCCTCGTGGCTCCGGCCTACGCCGATACCGCATCCGACCTTGCCGCTGCCCGTACCAAGCTCGAGCAGATTGGCACCCAAACCCAGCAAATTCATGAAGAACTCTCCGCACAGACGCAGGAGCTTGATCAGACTGCAGGCGAGATCACGCAAAAGCAGCAAGAGATTTCCGAAGGTCAGGCAAAGCTCTCTAACTACGTTGCCGGTGAGTACAAGACCGGCGGCCTGAGTCTCCTTCAGGTCCTGACGGGCGTCGACGATCTGGGCGACATGCTCAACCGTCTCTTCTACTACGGCAAGGTGTCCGACAAGCAGGCCCAGACCATTCAGGAGGTCAAGGACCTTAAGCAGCAGCTCACCGATAAGCAAACCGAGCAGGAGAAGAACGTCGCCGCGACGCAGAAGAAGGTCGACGAGCTCAATGCCCAGCAAGCTGAGGCCCAGAGTGTCGTGAACTCTCTGGATTCTCAGCTGCAGGCCGAGCTTGCTGCCGAGGCCGAGGCCAACGCTGCGCTGCAGGCTGGCATTAATGCCAGCACCGCCGAAAAGGCCACGGTGAGCAACGATACCGCCGGTACGACCGAGAACACTCCCGCGCCCACTCCTGCTCCCGCGCCGCAGCCTTCGACGCCCACTCCTGCTCCTACGCCGCAGCCCTCGACGCCCGCTCCGGCTCCGACGCCTTCCGCACCGAGCCAGTCCGTTGACGGTGGTACCGTTGTTTCGCGCGCCTACAGCAAGCTCGGATACGCTTACTCTTGGGGCGGCATTGGACCGAACAGCTTTGACTGCTCCGGCTTTGTAAGCTATTGCCTCACGGGCCGCTACTGCCGTCTGGGCACCACCGGCACTTTCATGGGTTGGACCCGTGTGTCCGATCCGCAACCCGGCGATGTTGTGGTTAACTCCTACCATACCGGCATCTATATCGGTAATGGCCAGATGATCCATGCTTCCGACTACAAAACGGGCGTTATCATCAGCTCCGTCGCAGCCGGTATGAACAACAACTACATCTTCGTACGCTACTAATTTATTGCTACAGCGAACGAACGTGGGCCTCGCGATCTTGAGTCACGAGGCCCATTCTTTTTGAGCCTACCGTTTGCCTTATGATTAGGATGGCTATCTAGTATTCAAAACTAGATAGCCATCCAATCAATCAAAAAGATGGCTATAATTGTTGGGGAACAATTAGAAAGGACCCTCAATGAGCTGGGCACTTATCTCCGATTCGAGCTGCAATCTTCGCGATTGGCAACCAACCGCACCTCATACCACCTTTGCATTTGCACCCCTTAAGATCCGAGTGGGGGAGCGCGAATTTGTCGACGATCTCTCGCTCG
>CAJJZM010000121.1:0-5153 GCA_905197595.1 uncultured Collinsella sp. | reverse complement strand
ATCGGGATGTTGACGGCGAAGAGCCACGGCCAGTCGGCCACCGAGAGGATGCCTGCGGCGAGCGTGGGCCCGGCCACCGACGACACGGCGACGACCGTGGCGTTGATGCCCATGCCGCGTCCCAGCCGGGCCTTGGGGTAGATGAAGCGGATCAGCGTGGTGTTGACCGAGGTGATGGCCGCGGCGCCGAAGCCCTCGATCATAAGCTCGGCATCGGCGGGCGCATAGGCGCCGGCGACCGTGTCGACCATAAAGCGCGGCAGGTCGGCGGCGGAGGGTTGGGCGGCAAGCTGGTCGGAAAGCTCGGTGGCGGCAAACTGCCTGAGCTTGAGCTCGGCCTTGACCTGCTTTTTCTGCTTACGACGACGCGGCTTGGACATCCGTCTTTCCTTCCCATTCCATTACATGTCGAGTGTTTAGTACTGGCTCTCGTGCTTGCTAAAGAAGTCGAAGCGCGGGGGCAGCGGCTTCACGCGGTGCTCGCCGGGCTTCTCGCCCAGGATCTCCACGAACTCGTCCGTGGAGGCAAAGATGTTATCCCAGCTAAAGAAAGCGACCGGGTCGACGTCGAAGTACTCGCAGATGAGCTCGCAGCCGGCCGGCACAATACCGTGCATCAGGACGGTCGCCACGCGCAGCTCGGTAAAGGCGTCGACAAGGGCCTGCGTCATCGCGGCGTTTGCCTCGTTACCCTCGAGCTTGTTGGCGGCCTTGGAAGCGTCGCTCCAGCGCTTGTTGGCGGCGCGCAGGTAGTCGTCGCACACGGCAAGCGCGCGGTGCGTCTCGAACTTGTACATGGCCTGCTCAAAGGCGAGGGCTGCCTGCTGGGCGGCCTCGACCACGGTAGCGGAGGCGGTACCGGCGGGGATGCAGCCGTTGCGATAGGGGCTCTCGTCGCCCTCCTTGACGGCGACGCCGTAGAAGCAGCTGCGGGCCAGACGGTTGAACACGCCGGTCAGCAGCGCGCTCTCCTTAAGGGCCGGGTCGATAACGCGCTTGTCGTCGCAGGCGCGTACCTCGTTGCCGTCCTTGTCCTTGCCGGTCACACGCGTGTCGTATGCCTTGGGGCTAAAGCTCACCGGCTTTTCGGATAGGCCGAGCGACAGCCAGTGCGCGCGCATCTGCTCGCAGGTGTAGTGGTTGAGCAGGTCGTCTGCCGGCGGGGGAGGCGTCTGCGAGGACGAGCTGGCCTTTTTGCCCATGTAGAGCAGGTGGTAGCAGGCGCTGACGGTGCTCTGCGTGAGGTCCCAGCCCAGGGCCTCCCACATGGCGGTCTGCGCGATGCAGTAGAAATAGATGTTGTCCTGACCGATGAACTGGTAAATCTGAGCGTCGTCAGAGCACCACCAGTCGCGCCAGTCGAGCGAGCTGTGCTGGTAGGTGGGTGCGGGCACCTGCGTGGAGTCGGCGGCGGGCTCGCCCATGAGGGCGGCATCCTGGGCGGCGACGCCCTCGGTCACGCCGGCGGCCTTGGCATCGCGTGCGAGCACGGTACGCGTATAGCTGATGGGCGCCCACAGGCTCTCGGGCCAGCACCAGCAGGTGACGTCGGAGACGCCATCGACCTCGGGCACCGGAACGCCCCAGTCGATGTTGCCGGTGATGCGGAAGGGCACGAGTGCCTTGCCGCTGCGGAAGCGCACGCCACCGTTGGCGAGCACCGCGTGGGCGTCGTCGCGCTCCTTCCAGCTGGGGAAGGTGACGGTAAAGCTGCTCTTGTTGCCCTCGGGCTCCAGCACGGTGTGCTCGGGGAGCTGGTCCTCGACGGCATCGAAGGCCTCGCGGAACTTGTTCTGGATGTAGAGCTGAGCCGGCAGCAGCCACTCCTCCATGGTCTTGGAGACCACGGAGCGAACCTGCGGGTTCTGGGCGAGCTTGGCGGTGTAGGTCTTCATAAAGTCGAGGTAGGCCGGCAGGTCAAAGTAGAGATTGTCGACCGGGCGCAGCTCGGGCACCTCGCCGGTGAGCTGGCTCTTGGGCGCGATGAGCTCCTCGGGCTCAAACTGGTGGCCCAGATCGCACTCGTCGGCATAAGCCTTCTCGGACTTGCAGCCCTGGATGGGGCAGCGGCCGATGACCTGGCGGCCGTTGAGGAACGTGCCGGCCTTGGCGTCGTAGAACTGCAGCGTGGAGCGCTTGGAGATGGTGCCCTGCTCGTGCAGGCGCTTGATAATCTCGGCGGTCACCTCGTTGTGAATCTGCGCAGCCGGCTCAAGGCCCGAGCCGCCGTAGATGTCGCAGCTGATGCTGTAGTTGTTGAGGGTCGCGGCCTGGCGGGAGTGGTTGGACTCGACATACTCGCTAATGGACTTGTCGTAGCCCTCGTTCTCCTTGAGCTTGCGGTAGCTCTCCATGATGGGCGAACCGTAGCAGTCGGTGCCCGAGGTGAAGATGACGTTTTCGCGGCCCAGGCGGTCGCGCAGGAAGCGGGCGAAGAAGTCGGCCGGGACAAAGACGCCGCCGACGTGGCCAAAGTGCAGACCCTTGTTGCCGTAGGGCTCGCCGGCGGTAACGATGGCGCGGCGCGGCCAGCTGGGACGGTCGTTCATGGAGTATTTGGATGCCATGGGACTCCTTCGCATATAGGTAAGAGCGCGGCCGGGCACGGGGTTCGGCGGCGCGGTGGTCAATTCGTGCATATCGTTCGACATTATCGCACATGCGGGCGGGTGCGTGGCAGGGGCGCTATCCTAAGATGCTATGAATGAGATTTCCAACATACATGCGTTTGAGGACGAGGATTTTCTACACGCTTGCTTCGTGTGGGGGATGGCCGTGATCGCGGTGTTTGCCGTGTGCCTGGTGCCGGTGTTTATGCTGTTGGGCGGGCCTGCGGACTTGGACGCGGCTGAGGCGGGCGGCTGGATGGCTGTCGTGGGCTGGATAGTCGGCTTGGCTGCGGTCTCAATGGCATCGTTTGCCGTGCACGAGCTGGTGCATGCGGTGTTTTTTAAGCTGCTGGCGCCTGCGGGCGCGCAGGTGACCTTTGGGGCGAATCGCGAGACGGCGATGATCTATGCCTGCGCCGAGGGCGTTGTGTATTCGCGCCGGCGGTACATGGCGGTTTGCCTGGCGCCGACGGTTGTTGTGACGACAGCATTTGCCCTGGGGTTTGCGTTCTCGGACTATCCGCTGCTGTGCTACCTGGCGGCTGGTCTGCACTTGTCGGGCTGTGTGGGTGATTGGTATTACGTGCGGACCATTCTGCGCGACCGCCGTATCGTCGCCTGCGAGGATACGTCCTTTGGCGTGCGCTTTTTCGGGTGAGGAGATGTTGATGAGGCCGTTGTTGTTGCACGCTTGCTGTGCGCCGTGCTCACTTGAGCCGGTTCGCTTGCTGCGCGAAGAGGGGTTTGAACCCACGATTTGCTGGACCAACCCCAATATTCAGCCGCGCGATGAATGGCAGCGCCGCTTGGACGAGCTACGCCGGTGGTGTGCCGATGGCGACATCGAGCTCATCGAAGCGGGGGAGGACCGCGAGCGCTGGGAGGCCGGCGTGGCCCCGCTGGGCGCCGATCGACCCCGTCGCTGTCGCGCGTGCTATGCCCTGCGCTTGGCCGAGGCGTGCCGCGTGGCCCAGGAGCGCGGGTTTGAGTTTGTGGGCACGACGCTCGCCGTCTCGCCGTATCAGCTGTTCGATACCTGCAATGATGTTTTGGAGCGTCTGGCTGTCGCCCGCGGTCTCACCCCGGTGATTCGCGATTTTCGCCCGTATTATCCCGAGGCCACGCGTCGTTCGCGTGAGCTGGGCATGTATCGGCAGAATTACTGCGGCTGCCGATTCTCGGCCGTCGAGGCGGCCATGGACCGCGCTCGCATCCGCGACGAGCGCAAAGCGTCCAAAAAGTAGTTCTTTTGAGCTGGCAGCCTGCTAGGATGTAGAGCGGACTTTAGCTATATAAGGAGTATCCGACGTGTCTATGCGTACCGATGATTTTGACTACAACCTTCCTGAGGAACTGATCGCCCAGGCTCCTGCCGAGCCGCGCGACTCCTGCCGCCTGCTGGTGGTGGATCGCAAAGGCTCCCAGGCGGGGAAGCCGCTGGAGCACGGCGGTACCGTTGAGCACCGCATCTTCCGCGACATCATCGACTATATCGAGCCGGGCGATGTGCTCGTCATCAACCAGACGCGCGTGATGCCGGCCCGCCTGATCGGTCGCAAGGCCGGCTCGGGTGGCGTGGTCGAGACGCTGCTGCTCAAGCGCCGTGAGGATGTGGATCCGCTCGGCCATGTGTGGGAGTGCCTGGTCAAGCCGGGCAAGCGCCTGAAGCCCGGTGCTCAGATTGAGTATCGCGCCGGTGGCGCCCATGCGCCCGAGGGGGCTCCCGTGGTGCTGACGGCCGAGGTCATCGACTTTGTCACCGATAGCCGCGGAGGCCGTCTGGTGCGCTTTGAGCCGGCCGGCTGCAATGCCGCCGGCGAGCCGCGCACGCTCGACGAGGCCATTCATGCTGCCGGTCACGTGCCGCTGCCGCCCTACATTACCGATTACGAGGGCGATCCCGAGAAGTACCAGACCGTCTACGCCATGAAGGAGGAGCACTCGGCTGCCGCTCCTACGGCGGGTCTGCACTTTACCCCCGAGCTCATGGCCGCTATCGAGGCCAAGGGCGCGAAGTTTGCCGCCGTCGAGCTCGAGGTGGGTATTGATACCTTCCGTCTGGTGGAGGAGGACGACCCCACGCAGCACGTCATGCACACCGAGCGCTACCACGTGTCACAGGAGGTTGTCGACGCCGTGCATAAGGCGAAGGCCGAGGGGCACCGCGTGATCGCCGTCGGCACCACCGCAGTACGCTCGCTCGAGAGCGCCTTTGACGCTGAGGCACCGGTGTCCGATCCGGCCGTGACGGCGCGCTATTTTGAGGGCCGCGAGGATGGGGCCGATACGCTCGGCCGCGGCGACATCGTGGCGCGCGAGAACGCTACGACGCAGCTCTACCTCATGCCCGGCTCGACCTATCACGTGGTCGACGCGCTGATCACGAACTTCCACGTGCCGCGCTCCACGCTCATGATGCTCGTAAGCGCGCTTGCCACCCGCGACCAGATCATGGATGCCTACGCCGCCGCCATCGAGGAGCGCTACCGCTTCTTCAGCTTTGGCGACGCCATGCTCATTTGTTAGTTACGCGGTTCTACGAAC
>CAJJZM010000120.1:0-5215 GCA_905197595.1 uncultured Collinsella sp. | reverse complement strand
GCTCCGAAGGAGCAGGATAAGCGGGGCTCATGCGCGAGGACGTTTACAAAACTAAAGGTCAGAGCCCCCGATGGGATGGTTACCTCGAAACCCTGGCCGACCACTCCCAGCAGCCCACCGGCTCGCCGTCGATGAGTACGTTGCCCCCGTCGAAGTCTTGATAACACAGGTCGTTGAATTGGTGGATCCACACGCCGTGGTTGAACGTCTTCTTGGCCGAGCCGTCGGCCTCGCGATACACGCCGGTCAGGTCCTCGACATGACTAAAGTAGGTGAGGTGCACGTTGGCGCCGGCATCGCGCAGGCGCGCCGTGAGCGGCAGCACGGTCTGTTGCGGTGACACAAGCTCGTCGCCCTTGGAGTGCGTAAACCACAGCGGCGTCTTGGCGAGCGCGGCTACGTCCTCGTCCGTGGCGTTGTACCACGGGGCGCAGCAGGGAAGGCCCGCGGCGAAGAAATCGGGGTAGTCGGCGCACAGGCGCAGGGTCATAAAGCCGCCGTTGGAAAGACCGGCGACCACGATGCGGTCGGTGTCGATGCGGTCGGCATGCTCGGCGACAAACTCGTCGATAAGCGCCTTGAGCACGGAGGAGTAGATGCTCTGGTTGGAGCGACCGAGTTGTTCGACGCCGTTGTCCATCCAAAACGTGGGCGACTGCGGCACGAGCACCCAGGCAAAGCCGCCAAAGTAGCGCTGGATCTGCGCCTGGCTAATGGCCGTCACGCGGTTGCCGATATAGGCGCGCGTAGCGCCTTCGCCTTGCGTGGCGCCCTTGCCCTCGCCGGCGCCGTGCAGATACACCACGAGCGGTGCCCTTTGGGGCACGACCGTCGCCTCGGGCGCAAAGGGGTTGAAGCATGCCGAGTCTTCGGCCTTAAAGGTGGGCTCAAAGAAGCCGTATTCGAGCGCGATGCCGTCGACGGCGGTCTTTTGCGTGGCGTTGCTCCAGCCTTTGAGCGCGGGGCAGATATCGCCACGGCAGGTGTCGAAGACCAGGCCGCAGGTGGGATCGTCGCCGTCGTTGCCGGGAAGAGCTGTGAGCTGCGTGATGCGCAGCTGGTCATCGAGCATGCGCGAGCCCATGACGCCGCCTTCGATGGTCTTGGTCAGGCGCTGCTCGGCGACCTCGAGCGCCACATGGGTGCCCACGGCGAGCTTACGTCCGTTCTCGTCGCACGGATATGCGGCGAGAATGTCGATGTAACCCACGGAGGGCGCGGCATGGTCGGCGCCGCGCTCCTTGCGCATCAGAACCTCGCCCGAGCGCTCGTGACGCTCTACATATATATGGAAGGTGTTCGCGTCGATGTCGTTGGCGCGCACGGTGCAGGGCAGGTCGAGTACGACCTTGCTGATCCAGGGGCCAAAGTCGCCCAAGGTGGTGACGGTTGCGTAGGTACACAATTTGAGCTCCATGAGCTGCCTCCCTTACGCCGCGAATGCCTGGCATCTGCGGCAATACAAACTAAACATGTTTAGTGTAATCTAGAATTGAAGAATAACCAGATGAACTCGGTAAACGGCAAAATTGAACACGTCGTGAGCTACTAAACATATGTTTACTAGCTTCTAGCAGGGATTCTGTTGATGAGTTAACAGATCAGTGAGGTGTTCATCAAAATAAAATCCCACGTAAATGGCTATATATCAATAGAGGGTCAAAGAGACCATTTCCCGCCATTCAAATACGTTCACCCCCGATTACCTACCGTTCACCGGACTGTAGACGGCAAAATTGCCATAAATTCGGCGCTCCGTGTAAACTAAAGCCCGTAAACGTTCAGTAAACACCTTGTTTACAAAAGCGTATCCAAGGGTCCGGCAACCGTAAGGGGTTATAGTCGCCGGGCCAAAGGCGTGCCTAAGCCCAAGGGGGCTGGCACACGAAGATATGGGGAGGGGTCCCATGGCAGTAGATAACAAGCAGATTGCCACCGATGTCCTCGAGCTCGTGGGCGGTGCGGAGAATGTTGCCGTCGCCACCAACTGCATGACGCGCCTGCGTCTGACGCTCAAGGATAACAGCAAGGCCGACGTGGAGAAGATCAAGAAGGTCAAGGGTGTTCTGGGTTGCCAGTTTGCCGGCAGCCAGCTCCAGGTCATCATCGGCCAGAACGTGCCCAAGGTGCTCGCCGAGTTCGTCGCCATCTCCGGTGTCAAGCAGGGTGAGGCCGTCAACGAGAACCTCGATGCTCCCAAGGAGAAGTTCGAGCTCAAGAACCTGCCCAATATCATCCTCGACTATCTGTCGGGCTCCATGACCCAGCTCATCCCGCTGCTCATGGCCGGCGGTCTGTTCCGTACCATCGCGGCCGTCCTCGGCCCCACCATGCTCGGTGTGCTCTCGGCCGACGACCCGACCTATACGTTCCTCTACACCACGCTGTACGAGGCCACGTTCACCTTTATCCCCATCTACCTGGGTTATGCCGCGGCTAAGAAGCTCGGCGCCAGCCCGGTGCTCGGCATGCTGCTCGGTGGCGCCCTCATGGCTCCTTCCGTGGTGAGCGTCGCCACCCAGGAGGGCGGCGGCATCATCTCCGTCTACGGCATCCAGATCGCTGCTGCCAACTATCAGCAGTCCGTCCTGCCGATCATCCTTTCGGTGCCTGTCCTCTACTTCGTCGAGAAGTTCTTTAAGAAGGTCATGCCCGACGTGCTCTCCACGGTCTTCACGCCGTTCTGCACCATGATCGTCACGATCCCCATTGCCTTCATCGTCCTCGCTCCGATCGGCAACGAGATCGGTACACTGATCGCCAACGCCCTCTTCGGCCTTGCTGACCTTGGCGGCATCGGCATCCTGATCGTCATGGCCGTCCTCGGCGCCTTCTGGCAGCTCTTCGTGGTCTGCGGCATGCACATGCCCGTCATCCTGCTCGCTCAGGTTCAGATCATCGCTGCCGGTTACGATCCCTTCGTCTTCGTTTCCACCAACTGCGCTATGGCCGCTGTCTGGGGCTGCGCCTTCGGTGCCTTCCTCAAGATGAAGAATCCCGACGAGAAGTCCCTTGCCATCGGCTACGTCATCTCCGCTATCGCCGGCGGCGTCACCGAGCCCGCGCTCTTCGGTATCCTTATGCGCTTCCGTCGCACCATGTTCGGTATGTTCATCGGCGGTGCCATCGGCGCTGTGTTCTCCGGCCTCATGGGTGTTACCTACTACCTCGCAGGCGGTGCGTCCAACTTCCTGGTCTTCACCAACTACCTGCAGGGTGGCCAGATGAACACCGTCTGGGCCATCGTCGGCATGGCAATCTCCTTTGTTATCGCCGCTGCCGTCGTCTACGTGGCCGGCTTCTCCAAGGAGGAGCTCGCCGAGATGGAGGCCTAAGGCCAAGCCATTCGGTCGCATAAGACCTCACCTACACGACAGGGCCCCGTCAGGCGTAAGCCCGGCGGGGCCTTTCTTGCAAGGTAGACTGATGGAGGCGGGTGAGATTCGCCCGCGAGGGTTTGCCAAGCGCCGGGGGCTTTCGCGCGGGGTTATCGCGAAAGCCCCCGGCGGTTCGCAAATCCTTTATCAAACGAAAGGACATGCAGATGAGTTTGGGAAAGCTGACCGCCAACGGTCGCCAGGACGGCTTTTTGTGCGAGGGCAAACCGTTCTTCTGGTTTGCCGATACGTGCTGGAGCGCATTTACGAGCATCGCCGAGAACGACTGGGATTACTACCTGACCCGCCGTGCCGAGCAGGGCATGAACGTGCTGCAGATCAACACGTTGCCGCAGTGGGATCGCTGCTGTCCCGACCTGGGCATTTGGCCCTATGCCAGCGAGGATGGCGTGCACTTTGATTGGTCCTGCCCCAACCAGGCGTATTGGGATCGTGCCGCCGCCATGTGCCGCGCGGCCGTCGAGCACGGCATTCGTCCGGCGCTCGTGCTCATGTGGTGCAACTACGTGCCCGGTACCTGGGGTGCCAAGATCGCCGAGCGTTGCGGTGCCGAGATTATGCCGCGTGAGGAGGTTCGCGCCCACGTTGCCCGCGTCGTCGAGAACCTGGGCGAGTTCGACCCCGTCTACGTGGTGGCGGGCGATACCGACTTTGCCGGCGACGAGGCGATCGCCTATTACGAGGACGCCCTCGACGAGGTCGTCAAGCGCGCGCCCGAGGCACTGCGCACCATGCATATCAACCGCGGTAACCGCACCATTCCGGCGCAGTATTTGGACCGTCTGGACTTTTATATGTTCCAGCCCGGCCACAACTACGAGGGCCAGCCCGAGGCATGGCGTCTGCCGCAGGACTTTATCGCCAACTATCCCAAAAAGCCGATGGTCAACTCCGAGCCTTGCTACGAGCAGATGGGTGCGTCGCGCAACGTCTACTGGCGTTTTACCGCGCAGGATTGCCGCGCGAGCGTATGGTCGTCGATTCTTGCCGGCGCCAGTGCCGGCGTGACCTATGGCGCACACGGCGTGTGGAACTGGCAAACATCGCGCAGCCAGGGTTCGGTCCTGGGCGAGGGCTTTGACATGCCCTTCCGCTGGCAAGAGTGCCTGCAGTTTGCGGGTGTGTGGGACTTTGGCGCGATCGAGCACGTGCTTGCCGCCCTAGGCGCTACGGCTGCCGACGATGCACTTGCCGTGGTTCCGGCGCAGGAGCTCCTCGACGACGCGCGCGAGTCCATCCGTGTGGCGCGCGTTGGCGATCGCATCGTCGCGTACCTGCCGCGTACCACGGCGCTCAAGTTTAAGCTCGACGGCGCGCGTGGCTGGACGGCGACGGTCCTCGACATGGAGGACAAGCGCATCGCAAAGCTGCCCGTCCGTGACAACGGTGACGGCACCGTGCGCGTGGCGCAGCATCCCTTTGAGCACGACGCGCTGGTGATCCTGGCCCCCGGGCGCTAACGGCTCTTCTCCAACATTTACAACCCAGTCCCTTTCATTAGGCTGCGACGGAATGGTTCCTGCATGACGGCTTCAAGCTGCCAAGGGGAGCCATTCCGTCGCACCCTTTGCTTACTCATTGGGTACTCATTGGGGACGTTCTTAAATGAGTGGTCTCGTGAGTCTGTGGGCGAGGCGGGCGCTCGATACAAGGTGCGTGTCGTGGACACATGAGGCATGACGGAGGAGGAGCTTCCCGGAACCTTTGAGGGCAAGTTCCGCATCGATCTCCCAAGTAAGCAGTATATGATGCTTCGCCTGACCAAATTAGAGGCGTAAAACAGAGATAATCGGCTCCGGGTGTGACTTGCTGCACGA
>CAJJZM010000119.1:0-5243 GCA_905197595.1 uncultured Collinsella sp. | reverse complement strand
CGGGAGCAAAGCCCGCGCGCTCGCAGGCGAGCAGGTAGATCTCGGGATCGGGCTTGCCGTTCAGGGTGTCCTCGTTGCAGGTCACCGTCTCAAACCTATCAAAGAGGCCGACCGTCTTAAGGTTGCGCTCGGCTGCAACGCGGCGCGACGATGTCGCAAGGCCCACGTGATACCCTGCGGCGTCTCCTGCTAGACTGGTAGATTCCGAACCGTCCATCCAGGAGTCTCCATGTCGCGCAAGTCCGCCTACAAGCAAGTACTTTCCATCGGTACCGCCGTGGTGCTGGGGTTTGCACTGTTTACGGGATCGCTTGACGGGGCGCCCAAGCTGCTGTCGCCGCAAAGCGACGAACAGGCGGCGGCTCTGGCCGAAAAACAAAACGAGAGCCCCAGCCGCACCGACGACGAGGCAGACCTGGTCGCCCGGCTCGAATCGGGAACAGCGAGTTCCTCGGACTCTCAAAATAGCCAAGACTCTGGCGATGGCTCCGATTCCGCCGCAACCGACACCGGCGACGGCGCTTCCGCGGACAGCACCGCCACCCCCATCGACGAAGTGGAAAACCCCGATCTCGACCGCGCGCGCGGCGTATACCTCACCAGCATTCCCGACTACGCCGGCAACCCCTACGTTGCCCTTCGCGCCGATGGCACGCACCCGCTCGGCACGCCGTCGTTCACGCTCGATGAATACGAGCGGGCCACCGAAGAGGGCTGCTTTAAGAAGTTCTCCAAGCTCGATAGCCTGGGCCGCACCCGCAAGGCACTCGCCTGCGTGGGTCCCGAATCGCTCGGTCAGGGCAAGCGCGGCGATATCTCGCGTATCCATCCCGCCGGGTGGCACCAGCAGCGCTACGACTTTATTTCGGGTCAGAGCCTCTACAACCGCTGCCACCTTATCGCCTGGTCGCTCTGCGGCGAAAACGCCAACCGCAAGAATCTGCTCACCGGCACGCGCTATCTCAACGAAACGGGCATGCTGCCGTTTGAAGAGCAGATCCTCGACTACATCCACGACACAGGCAACCATGTGCTCTACCGCGTCACACCCATGTATAACGAAGAGGAGCTCGTCTGCCGCGGCGTGCGCCTTGAGGCGCAATCGGTCGAGGACCACGGCAAGACCCTCTGCTTCCACGTATATTGCTACAATCTGCAGCCGCACGTGCAGATCGACTACGCCACCGGCCGCAATCAGGCCTCGGGGGACTAGGGCCGACCAAGCTGCCCCAAAACCTAAAATGATCCGTTTTCCTCCGTCCCCCAGGGATCAAAAAGGGCCGCCCCGGATTGCCCAGAGCGGTCCTTGCACCGGCATGCATGTTGCAGGCAACGCCACGCGCTACTTGGCGCGGCCCTCCTCATAGCGCTCGACCAGCTTGGCCTGAACGTCATAGGGTACCTGCTCATAGCCCGCGGGCTTCATGGTAAAGTCGCCCGTGCCGCGCGTGATGGAGCGCAGGCGCGTCGAGTAATCCGTCAGCTCGGCCAGCGGCGCCTGGGCAATGACCACGGTGTCTCCGCGCTCATCGGTCTCCATGCCCGTCACGCGACCGCGCGAGGCCGAGATGTCGCCCATCACGGCGCCGGCGTAGCTCTCGGGGATCGTCACCGTGATTTCCTCGATAGGCTCCAGCACCACTGGATCGGCATCGGCGCATGCCTTGCGCAGGCCGATGCGAGCCGCCGCGCGGAACGCCATCTCGTTGGAGTCGACGCTGTGATACGAACCGTCGTACACAGCCACGCGAATGCCCGTGAGCGGGTAGCCGGCAATAATACCGTCCTTCATGGTCTCCTGGACGCCCTTGTCCACGGCGGGAATCAGCGAGCGCGGAATGCGACCGCCCACGACCTCGTCCACGAACTCATAGCCGTCGCTCGTGCCGTCGGGCCCAATGAGCGGCTCGACGCGCAGCCAGCAGTCGCCGTACTGACCGGCGCCGCCGGTCTGCTTCTTGTGGCGACCCTGGGCGCTCGCCGTGCGGCGGATGGTCTCGCGATACGGAATGCGGATCGGCACGCTCTTGGCGGCGACCTTGGTGCGGTCCTCCAGACGGTTGAGCAGCACCGAAACCTGTGCCTCACCAACGGCAGAGATAATGGTCTGGCCAGTCTCCTCGTCGCGGTCGATGCTCATGGTCGGGTCTGCCTTGCAGGCCTTCTCGATAAACGTGTAGAGCTTCTCTTCGTCGCCGCGATTCTCGGCCTCGATGGCGATGCGGTACTGAGAGTTGGGGAACTTAAACGCCGCAGCCTCGACCTTACCGGTAATGGAGAGCGTATCGCCCGTCTCGGCCGCCAGCTTGGGCGCCACGATGATGTCGCCGGCATAGGCGTGACCGACCTCGGACATGTCGCGACCGCACATCACATACAGGTGAGCCAGACGGTCGCCCTTGCGCGTGCGCGCGTTGATCAGCTCAAGACCCGGCTCAAGCGTACCCGTCAGCACCTTGATAAAGCTGATGCGACCCTGCTGCGGATCGGCCAGCGTCTTAAACACAAACGCCACCGGACGGTCATCGTCACTCGAGATCTTAAGCGAATCGCCGTCGATGAGCGGCATCTCGCCGTAGTCGGTCGGCGCCGGAAAGTACGTCGCGATGTCGTCCATCAGCGAGTTGACGCCCTGCTCCTTAATGCAATCGCCCGCAAAGACCGGCACAAAGATGCGCTCGGCAATCGCCTTCGACAGCAGGCCTTCAAGCTCCTCCTGCGTCAGCGTCTCCTCGCCTTCCAAGTACTTCATCATCAGTTCGTCGTCGGCCTCGGCCACCAGCTCGCACAGATGGTCATGGGCCTCCTCGGCCTGGGCACGATACTCCTCGGGAATCTCCGACTCAACGGCCTCGGCGCCGTTGCAATGGCGCGCCTTCATGCGCACCAGGTCGATGATGCCGTCAAAGTCCTCGCCCTCGCCCCAGGGAAGGGTCACGGCGCCCAAGCGCGTGCCAAAGCGCTCCTGCAGCAGGTCCATTGTGGTCGCAAAGCTGGCCTCAGAGCGCGACAGGCGGTTTACGAACACCGCACGCGCCAGGCGCAGGTCTTCGGCGGCATACCAGAGCTTAACCGTCGTAGGCTGCGGGCCGGCCTCGGCGTCGACCACAAACAGAGCCGTCTCGCAGACGCTCATCGCGGCAAAGGCGTCGCCGATAAAATCGGGGTAACACGGGGCATCGAGCACATTGATGCGCGCGCCCTTCCAGTCGATCGGCGCGATGGTCGTCGAGATGGAAAATGCACGCTTGACCTCTTCGGGGTCATAGTCGAGCGTAGGCTTGGTGCCGTCGTGGCCGCCCAGGCGGGCGGTCTTGCCAGAAAGGTGGAGCATGGCTTCGGCGAGTGAAGTCTTGCCCACCCCGCCTTGGCCTACGAGCACCACGTTCCTTACGTTACCGGTCTTGGGAGCACCCATGATGACCTCCTTGCAGGGCCGCGCGCATTGCGCGACGCCAACGGGGAGAGTTCGCGGTCGGTGCCGTCCCGGGAGCAGCATGGTCGGCAGCCGAGCCGACTCACCCTCCAAATGTCCTATGCCACCACCCTACCCTCACGGGCGGCTGTCCATGCATACCTTTCGGCGCACGTATGAATACAGGCGGCGAGAGGAAGAGACAAGCGTGTGAGGCAATTATTGAACCCCGTCGATGTAAACAAAAAGCCGCCACAGACCGTAAGACCTGCGGCGGCTTCGCCTCAATTAATAGTTGAGTAAATACTTGAGCCTACCCCTCGATACGGCTCAAGAACTCACGCGTGCGCTGCTCGCGCGGATGGTCGATAACCTGATCGGCAGGCCCCTCCTCGACAATGCGGCCGCCGTCCATAAAGACCACGCGGTCGGCAACATCGCGCGCAAACTGCATTGCGTGGGTCACGATCACCATCGTCATATCCTGCGCCGCCAAGTCCTTAATGACACGCAGCACCTCGGCCGTCAGCTCGGGATCGAGCGCCGAGGTCGGCTCGTCAAAGAACAAGATCTCCGGGTCGAGCGCCAAGGCGCGGGCAATACTCACGCGCTGCTGCTGGCCGCCCGAAAGCTCACACGGCACCTTGTTCTCGTTGCCCACAAGCCCCATCTGAGCAATCAATTCATGCGCACGAGCTTCCGCCTGCTCGCGCGGGCGCTTAAGCACGCGGATCGGCGCGTCGATGATGTTTTTCATCACGGTATAGTGCGGGAACAGGTTGTAATTTTGGAACACCAGGCCGAATCGCGAGCGCGCCTGTTTGGGCACATCGCCCTTCGCATAGACCGCGCCCGAACCCGCATCCGTCGCAACGGCAAGGTCACCAAACGAGAGCGAGCCTCCGTCGAGTGTCTCGAGTAGCGTGGCACACCGCAGCAGCGTGGACTTGCCGCCACCCGAAGGCCCGATAATCGCCACGACCTCGCCACGCTTTACCTCGAGCGAGATATCCTTGAGCACCTCATTGCCGCCAAACGCCTTACGTGCGCTCTCGATTTTCATCACTGAGTTAGTCATGATAATAGTCCAGCTTCTTTTCGGCGGCGCCCAGCAGCATCTCGACGACGAAGTTAAAGACCCAGTAAATCAGCGCTGCGATCGCAAACGGCACCATACTCACTTGCGAGGCAACCAGCGCCTTGGCCGTCGAGAACATCTCCCCCACGCCAATGGCGAACGCCAGCGACGTGTCCTTGACCAGTGTGATGATCTCGTTGCCCATCGCCGGCAAAATGCGCTTGGCGACCTGCGGCATCACGATATACAGAAACGTCTGCATACGTGAGTAGCCCAGCACCTCGGCAGCCTCGTATTGACCGCGCGGAATGGACTGCAGGCCCGAGCGATAGATTTCGGCAAAGTAGCCGGCATAGTTGATGATGAACGCCACGACACACGCCGTCCATTTGGAATCGGGCGTGAGCGAGATGCCAAACACGTAGTACGGGGCAAAGTAGATGGCAAACATCTGTAGCATAAGCGGCGTGCCGCGCATCACCGAAATATAGATGCGCGCGATCCAGCGAAGCGGCGCGATCTTACTCATACGCATAAACGCCACGGGGATTCCCAACGGAATCGATCCGAGCAGCGTCAGCACAAACAGCTGCAAACTGACCAAGAAGCCCTGGCCAAGCATCTGCATCATGACCTGAATAGACAACCTAAGCTCTCTTTCACAGTAACGGAACAGCGAACCCAATGCTAAAGCGGCTTTCCCAGGTGCCCGAGTTTGCCGTGAAAGAGGAGCGCCGCGTACTAAATGTA
>CAJJZM010000118.1:0-5329 GCA_905197595.1 uncultured Collinsella sp. | reverse complement strand
CCGCCCCACCATTCCACCCCCAATATGTTGTAAAACACCCCCGAGCATATGTTCGAAAACACAATATGTTGTGTTTGCAGCAAAGGCGGGATGCCACCTGTAGAACCACGCCCGCGAACCTCAACCTTCAAGTTGACCTTGAGGCGATTTTTACGTCCCTTTACACGCCGTTCACATCGCCCCCAAACTCCCCCACCCACGGTACACACGGCCCACCGCCGCGTCGGTGTCTAGCGAAAAATGGGACGAGCCCCAGATTGCCCATGCGCGCAAAAGTGCGTCTCGTCAATCTGGGGCCCGTCCCCTTTAGTATTTATAAATATGCAGGTCAGCGAGGTGCTAGCGATGTGCTAGCGGATGCGCCGCCAGATAGACCTCGGTCAGTTGCGTTCGGTCGACATGCGTGTAGACCTGCGTGGTCGAAATATCGGCATGGCCCAAAATCTCCTGCAGCACACGCAGGTCGGCACCGCCCGCGAGCATGTGGGTGGCAAAGGAGTGGCGCAAGGTATGGGGATGGAGCCCCACCAGCCCCACCTGACGCCCATACCGCTCGCATATCGCATGCACGGCCTGGCGCGACAGGCGACGTCCGTTCTTATTTAAAAAGACCGCCGAGGTCTCGGTTCCGCGGGCATGGGCCGCCAAGCGAGAACGTCCCTCAGTTACATAGAGCGTCAGAGCTCGCGCCGCGCTTCCCACCAGTGGGGACAGGCGTTCCTTTGAGCCCTTACCGCGAACGAGTACAAAGCCATCGTCAATATGGATATCGCCCACATCGAGCCCAACCAGCTCACTCACACGCAAACCGCATCCGTAGAGCACTTCCAAGATGGCATGGTCGCGCAGTCCCATCTCGCCCTCGGGAAAGTCTTGATCGAGCAGCGCCGAGACATCCTCCACCGATAGATACTCCGGCAAACGCTCAGCCTTTTTAGGCAGGCGCAACGCCGCCGTCGGGTTTTGGGCCACGGCCCCATCGCGCACCAAAAAGGCATGCAGGCCCTTCACGGTAGCAAGCGCACGCTCCACCGAGGCGTCGGAATAGCCTCCGTCGCGGCGATCGGCGACAAAGCCCTCCACGATCTGACGGGTCACCTCTTCAAAAGACACAATACCCGCCCGCTCCAGATAGGCGCAGTACGTCGTCAGGTCACGACGATAGGCCGCAATCGTGTTGCGCGCCAAGCCCCGCTCGACCGCGAGGTAATCGAGATACTCCCCCGCCGCCACGGCGAGCGACGAGGGAGTAGCTTCGGTATGTTCCTTATTCGCCGGCACCCTTAGTCCGTAGCGAGGTTCATGGGCGTCACCTGCAGACGGTCGACACCCTCGTGCTGGCCAATCGAAGCGCGTACGAACTCGCGGAACAGCGGCTGCGGGTTGGTCGGACGGCTCTTGAACTCGGGATGAGCCTGGGTTGCCACATACCACGGATGCACGTCGCGCGGCAGCTCGACCATCTCGACCAGGCGCTCGTCAGGCGACAGACCCGAGATAACCAAACCGGCGTCCTCGAGCTGGTCGCGGAAGGCGTTGTTGAACTCAAAGCGGTGACGGTGACGCTCGTAGACGAGTTCCTCGCCATATGCCTCGCGAGCGAGGGTATCGGCAGCAAGCTTGCACGGATAGGCACCCAGACGCATGGTGCCGCCCTTCTCGGTCACGTCCTCCTGCGAGCTCATCAGGTCGATGACGCTATACGGGCCATCCGGATCGAACTCGGAGGAGCTGGCGCCGGCAAGGCCGACGACATTGCGGGCGAACTCGCACACGGCCACCTGCATACCCAGGCAAATGCCCAGATACGGAATCTTGTGCTCACGGGCAAACTCGGCCGCGAGGATCTTGCCCTCCAGGGCGCGCTTGCCAAAGCCGCCGGGGACCAGGATGCCCGAGGCGTCGCCTAGAACCTCGGAGACATTCTGCTCGTCGAGACTCTCGCCGTCGACCAGCTGGACGTCCACATGGCGATCGTAGAAGACGCCCGCATGGTGCAGGGCCTCGATAACCGACAGGTACGCATCGGGCAGCTGCGTGTACTTACCCACGACGGCGATCTTCACCTTGTCGGCGTGATGGTTGGCGTGATTCTGTTTGCGCAGGAACTCGTTCCACTCGCTCATGTCGCGCTCACGCGGATCCAGACCCAGACGCTCGCAAATGCGCAGGTCAAAGTCCTGCTCGGCAAGCAGCTGCGGAACATCGTAAATGCTCGCGCAGTCCTCGTTGGTAAAGACGCAATCGGTGTCGACGTCGCAGAAGCTTGCAATCTTTCCGCGGATAGCGTCATCGATATGGTGGTCGGAGCGCAGCACGATGATATCGGGCTGGATGCCAAAGCTGCGGAGCTCCTTGACGGAATGCTGTGTGGGCTTGGTCTTGACCTCGTGGGCGGCGGCGATATAGGGAACGAGCGACACGTGGATGTAGCAGACGTTCTCGGGGCCGGCCTCCTTGCGGTACTGGCGGATGGCCTCGACAAACGGCTGCGACTCGATGTCGCCGATCGTGCCGCCCAGCTCGGTGATGACTACATCGGAGCCGGTCTGCTCCTCGATGCGGCGGAACTTGTCCTTAATGGCATTGGTGACGTGAGGAATCACCTGCACGGTACCGCCCAAAAAGTCGCCGCGACGCTCGCGGGCGATTAGGCTTTTGTAGATGGCACCGGTCGTAAAGTTGGAATCGCGGGTCAGGTTCTCATCAATAAAGCGCTCGTAATGACCCAGGTCCAGGTCGGACTCGTAACCATCCTCGGTAACGAAGACCTCACCATGCTGGAACGGGCTCATGGTACCGGGGTCGACGTTCAGATACGGGTCGGCCTTCTGCATCGTTACTTTGTAGCCACGCGACTTGAGCAGACGGCCCAGCGAGGCCGCGGTGATACCCTTGCCCAGGGACGAAACCACGCCACCGGTTACGAACACATGCTTGGTCATATTGAGTTACCTGCGCTTCCCGTAGAAGTTGTTTATCCACATCTTACGGGTCTTCATTGTAATACTCGCGCCGCGAACCGTTCGCAATTTTTCTCGCGCGCGATTGCATTTCTCTATCTTGAAACAAAACGCCGCCCGGTTTCCCAGGCGGCGTCGCTATGGCAAGGGTTACATGCTGCTATCGATCAGCAACCGCGTCCTCAAGCATTTCTTGAACGAGCATGCCGGTACGGACGCCCTCAAGATACCATTCGCCACGTTCGGTGAGGCAAATGCCATTTGCAAGCTGACCGCCGTCGTCGCTATAACGCGAGACGACATCAATCATGCCTTCGGAATCCAAGCGATCGATTGCGGCGCGGGCACGATACGGCGAAACCCCCACGCGCTCGGCAAGCGTTTTGCGCGAGAAACCATACGGCCCGCCATTGTCTTCGGTTTGCTGGTCGATCTCCATCAACACCAGCACCTCGACACGCTTCATATCGTTGACACTCGCACGACCCTTGCCCGCCATAGCAGCCTCCTCAAACCGAGCACGAGCATCTAACGCGCCGTGCGCGACCGACACACCTCACGATGGCAGGTAATATCCATCATGCGGCATCCCGCTAAGGATGAAACAGTTATGGTTATTGTATACCGCTCAAATTGTTTCTAGGCAGGTAAACGGCTATTTTTCGCCGAAATAGGCGCTTTATTGATCAAAAAGCCGTACCGGGCGCTAACCCGATACGGCCAAAATGCAATGCAATTACCGCGGTGCTTCAAACTTAGCGGTGGAAGAAACCGCGGCGCTCAAACTTGGGCTCGCAGCACACGTTGATACCCAGTTTGCGCAGTACCGTCTCGTCCGTCGGCGAGATGATCACGCTAAAGAAGGCATCGCAACCGCGCAACTGCTCCAGGCCCGAAAGGACGCGAGCGGCCGTCTCACTCGTGGCCGAGGTGATCGACAGCGCCATAAGCGTCTCGTCGGTGTGGAGGCGCGGGTTTTTACTTCCCAGGAAATGCGTCTTGAGCTTGCTGATGGGCTCGATCGCCTCATCGCTAATGACCTCGAGCTCAAGGTCGACGCCCGAGACATGCTTGAGGGCGTTCATAATGAGCGAACTTGCGGCGCCCAGGCGCGTGGAGGTCTTACCGGTCACCACGGAGCCATCGGGCATGACCATGGCACCCACGGGACCACCCGTCAGCTGCTCCCTGGTGAGGGCCGCCGAGCGCGCCGGTGAGTAGTTCTTATCGATGCCGGCTTTCTTCATAATAATCTTGAGACGGTCGACTTGCTCATCGCCCACGCCGGTACGGCGCACATTTTCGACCGCGGTAAAGTAGCGGCGGACGATCTCCATCTTGGAAGCGTCGCGGCAGGCATCGTCATCGGTGATGGCAAAGCCAACCATATTGACGCCCATGTCCGTAGGGCTCTGGTAGGGGCTCTTGCCCAGGATCTTTTCCATCAGGGCACGGACTACCGGGAAGGCCTCGACGTCGCGGTTGTAGTTGACCGTGGTCTTGTTGTAGGCCTCAAGGTGGAACGAATCGATGATATTGGCATCGTCGAGGTCAGCCGTGGCGGCCTCGTAGGCAATATTGACCGGATGCGTAAGGGGCAGATTCCAAACCGGGAAGGTCTCGAATTTGGCATAGCCGGCGGCGGTACCGTGCTTATGCTCGTGATACAGCTGCGAGAGGCAAGTGGCGAGCTTGCCCGAGCCGGGGCCGGGTGCCGTCACAACAACGAGTGGACGGGTGGTCTCGACAAACTCGTTCTTGCCGTAGCCATCGTCGGACACGATCAGATCGACATCGTGCGGATACCCCTCGATGGGATAGTGCAGCTTGGCGGGAATACCGAGCGCGTTCAGGCGGTTGCGGAACACATCGGCAGCAGGCTGGCCGGCGTACTGGGTGATGACCACAGCCGCGACGGCAAAGCCGTTGCCGCGGAACAGGTCAACCAGGCGCAGCACATCCTCGTCATAGGTAATGCCAAGGTCACCACGAGCCTTGTTTTTCTCGATGTGGTTCGCGTTGATCGCGATGATAACCTCAACATCGTCGGCGATGCTCTTGAGCATGCGGAACTTGCTGTCCGGTTCAAAACCCGGTAGCACGCGGCTCGCATGATAGTCATCGAACAGCTTACCGCCAAACTCCAAATAGAGCTTGCCACCAAACTGCGAGATGCGCTCCTTAATGTGAGCAGCCTGCAGCTCGATATACTTCGCGTTGTCGAAACCCTGGCGCATGTATGGCTCCCGTCCCGTTTCCATTTAATGTTCTAGGCGATTATAACGGAGCCCGCCCTCCCCGATACCCAAACCATCAACAGGCACCAACCAAACACGCCATCGATAAGTTGCGGTGAAATAGTTCCC
>CAJJZM010000117.1:0-5675 GCA_905197595.1 uncultured Collinsella sp. | reverse complement strand
CGCTGGCCGCCGAACTGGGCCTTGCCGCCCAGAGGCTGCTGGGTAACCAGGCTGTAAGGGCCGGTCGAACGGGCGTGGATCTTGTCGTCGACCATGTGGCCGAGCTTGAGGATGTAGGACGTACCCACGGTAATGGGCTCGCGGAACTCCTCGCCGGTGCGGCCGTCGAACAGGCGGGTCTTGCCGCGCTCGTCAAGCTGGGTGACGAACTCGGGGCGCATGTGATCGCCAAAGGCAGCGGTGGCCTTGTTGAGCATGTTCTTGTTGGCACGACGGATGACCTCGGCGATCTCGTCCTCCTTGGCGCCGTCGAAGACGGGCGTGGCGGTGAAGAACGGACCGGGGACGTACTTGTCGGAGTCGGCCTGCTCGGTATCCCAACCGCAGGCAGCAGCCCAGCCAAGGTGGCACTCGAGCAGCTGGCCGACGTTCATACGCGAAGGAACGCCCAGCGGGTTGAGGATAACGTCGATCGGGGTACCGTCAGCCATGTAGGGCATGTCCTCGACCGGCAGAACGTTACAAATAACACCCTTGTTGCCGTGGCGGCCGGCGATCTTATCGCCCTGCTGGATCTTACGACGCTGGGCGACGTAGACGCGCACCTGCTCGTTGACGCCGGGGGCCAGGTCGTCGCCGTTCTCGCGGCTAAAGCGAACGACGTCGATAACGCGGCCGTAAGCGCCGTGAGGCATCTTGAGGGAGGTGTCGCGAACATCGTGGGCCTTGGCACCGAAGATGGCGCGCAGCAGGCGCTCCTCGGCGGTCAGAGCGCTCTCGCCCTTAGGCGTGACCTTGCCGACCAGGATGTCGCCAGGGCCGACCTCGGCGCCGATGCGGATGATGCCGTCCTCGTCGAGGTTGGCAAGCATGTCCTCGGAGAGATTCGGGATCTCGCGGGTGATCTCCTCGGGGCCGAGCTTGGTGTCGCGGGCGTCGATCTCGTGACGGGTGATGTTGATGGTCGTCAGCAGGTCCTCGGCCACCAGGCGCTCGGACACGACGATACCGTCCTCGTAGTTGAAGCCTTCCCACGGCATGTAGGCCACGGTGAGGTTCTGGCCCAGTGCGAGCTCGCCGTGATCGGTCGAAGGACCGTCGGCCAGAGGCTCGCCCTGCTCAACGGTGTCACCGACGCGCACGAGCGGACGGTGGTTGATGCAGGTGGACTGGTTGGAGCGCTGGTACTTGGCCAGGTGATACTCGTCCATGCCGCCGGCATGCTTGACGATGATCTTGGCGGCGTCGGCAAAGATGACCTCGCCGGCGTTCTTGGCCAGGGTGACCTCGCCGGAGTCCAGAGCGGCGCGACGCTCCATGCCGGTACCGACATAGGGAGCGGCGGGGTGAACCAGCGGCACGGCCTGACGCTGCATGTTGGCGCCCATCAGCGTACGCTTAGCGTCATCGTGCTCGAGGAACGGGATCAGCGTGGCTGCGACGGAGAGCATCTGACGCGGCGAGACGTCCATGTAGTCGACGTCCTCGACAGGCACATCGGCGGGAGCGCCGAAGGAGCCGTCGAAGTCGCGGGTACGGGCGATCACGGTGTGCGGACGGACGATCTTGCCCTCGGCATCGGTCGTGATGAACTCGTTGGTCTTGGGATCGAGCGGCGTGTTGGCCGGCGCGATGACGTGCTTCTCTTCCTCGTCAGCGGTCATCCAGTCGATCTGGTCGGTGGCAACGCCGTTCTCGACGCGACGGAACGGGGCCTCGATGAAGCCGTACTCGTTGACGCGGGCGTAGAGGGCGAGCGAGCCGATCAGGCCGATGTTGGGGCCTTCGGGGGTCTCGATCGGGCACATGCGGCTGTAGTGCGAGTTGTGAACGTCGCGGACGGCCGTCGGCACGTTGGTGCGGCGGCTGGAGCCGGACTTGTGGCCGGCAAGACCACCAGGGCCGAGTGCGGACAGACGGCGCTTGTGGGTCAGACCGGTCAGGGGGTTCGCCTGGTCCATGAACTGCGAGAGCTGCGAGGAACCGAAGAACTCCTTGATGGAGGCCACGATCGGGCGGATGTTGATGAGCGACTGCGGGGTGATCTCGTCGATGTCCTGGGAGCTCATGCGCTCACGGACGACGCGCTCCATACGGCTCATGCCGATACGGAACTGGTTGGCAACGAGCTCGCCGACGGTACGGATGCGGCGGTTGCCGAAGTGGTCGATGTCGTCGACCTTGAAGCCCTGCTCGCCGGCAGCGAGGGACAGGAGGTAGCGCAGCGTAGCGACGATATCCTCGTCGGTGAGCACCGTGACCTCTTCCTCGGTGGTGAGGTTGAGCTTCTTGTTGACCTTGTAACGACCGACGCGGGCTAGATCGTAGCGCTGCGGGTTGAAGAGCAGGCCCTCGAGCAGGCTGCGGGAAGCGTCCACGGTGGGAGGCTCGCCCGGGCGCAGGCGACGGTAGATCTCGATGAGGGCGTCCTCGCGAGTGAGGGCGGTGTCGCGCTCCAGGGTGCGCTTGATCACATCGGAGTTGCCGAGCAGCTCGATGATGTCGTCGTTGGTGACGGCGATGCCAAGGGCACGCAGGAACATCGTGGCGCTCTGCTTGCGCTTACGGTCGATGGAGACCATGAGCTGGTCGCGCTTGTCGACCTCAAACTCAAGCCAGGCACCGCGGGACGGGATGATCTGGGCCTTGTAGATCTGCTTGCCCGAATCCATCTCGGAGCTGTAGTACACGCCCGGGGAGCGGACGAGCTGCGAGACGACGATACGCTCGGTACCGTTGATGATGAAGGTGCCCTGATCGGTCATCATGGGGAAGTCGCCCATAAAGACGAGCTGCTCCTTGATCTCGCCGGTCTCCTTGTTGGTGAGACGGACGTCGGTCAGAAGCGGAGCCTGATAGGTCATATCCTTCTCGCGGCACTCCTCGACGGTGTGCGCGGGGTCGCCGAACTGATGCTCGCCGAAGGTAACCTCGAGAACATGGTTCTGGCTCTGGATGGGGCTGGATTCCTTGAACGCCTCACGAAGGCCCTCGTCCTTAAAACGCTCAAAGGATTCCCTTTGAACAGAGATAAGGTTGGGGAGCTCCATGGCCTCCGGGATTTTCCCGAAGCTGACGCGCTTGCGCTCAGTGGCAGTGTATGCGTAGGTCACCAGGTTTTTCCTCCTTCACGGAAATGCTCGGTGGGTTGGCGAGGCATGGCTTCGCCAGTTATCGCAACCTAATAGTTTATCAGGTACCGACCGTTGGGCAAGAAAAGCCTTGACGCGATTGAGTTTTTGGAGTAGCAAAGTTTTTCGACAGAAAACATGCAGGTAGATGGATGTACATCGAACATCTGTTCATATATTTTCTGTGAACAGAGCTGCTGATGTGCGCCGCTGCATGGCGGAATGGCGGCGAGGGTTGATCGAGCGGAAAGTTCATCCCGTTTTGAGGCCTCAAACTGGGTCCCAATTTCCGGTTGAGCCCTGTCTGGGAAACTGCATCCCATTCTGAGCCGAAATTCCGGGTCGCAGTTTCCGCTAGGGGCTCCAACCGGAAAGCGCGTCCCAGAATTCGATCAAATTGTGGGGCGCACTTTCCGAGGCTAAGCTGCTGCCCGAATAAAAAAGGGTGCAGACCGAAGTCCGCACCCGTAAATGTCGATGCCCGAAGGCTTATTTGCGCATCAAACCGCCGCGCTCGTCGATGGCATCCCAGAAGGCGTCTGCAAAGCGAGGATCGTTTGCAGCCATGAGGGCGTTGGTGGCCATCCAGCCAGACGGGGTACCGGTATCGTAGCCCGACAGCGGATCGATGACGACAGCGTACATGGCCTCGCGATCGAGCGAACGTGCCATGGCGTCGGTCAGCTGAATCTCGCCGCCCTTGCCGGCCTGCTGATCAGCCAGGAGGTCCATGACCAGCGGGCTCAGCAGGTAGCGACCGACGATGTACAGGTTGGACGGAGCCGCCTCGGGAGCGGGCTTCTCAACCAGGCCGCCGATGCGCCACACAGCACCCGGCTCGCCATCGGCAACATCCTCGGCGCCCTCGAGCGAACCCACGCGCTCGCCGGCGATCACGCCGTAGCGGCTGACCTCCTCGGGAGCGCACGCGGCAACGGCGATAACAGAAGCGCCGCCGTGCTCCTTGGAGACAGCAAGCATCTTGTCGCAGATGTCACGGTTGGGCACAACGTAGTCGCCCAGAAGAACCAGGAAGTTCTCCCCTGCCACGGCGTCGGCAGCAGAGCGAATGGCGTGACCGAGGCCCTTGGGCTCGTACTGATAACGGAAGTCGACCGGCATACCGCCCGCATGGGCGACAGCGTCGGCGTAGGCGTCCTTACCGCGCTCGCGCAGCAGGTTCTCGAGCGAACGGTCGGGCTGGAAGTAGTTCAGCAGCTCCGGCTTGCCAGGCGAGGTAACGATGATGGCGTCGTCGACCTCCTCGGGGTCGAGCGCCTCCTCAACGACATACTGGATGACCGGCTTATCGAGAACCGGCAGCATCTCTTTTGGCGTGCACTTGGTGCCAGGCAGAAAACGCGTACCAAGACCGGCGGCGGGGATGATTGCCTTCATATTATTCAAGGATCCTTTCGCAGGCGCAGGATGCGCCCTGTGCGTGCGGCACGGCGGCCGCAGACCAAATTGCGATACCGAAGTATCTTACCGCCGGGACCAGGCGCTACCGCTAGGCAAACGCCATTCTTCAGCAGGTCAACGCAAATTATTGCTCGAACGGTGCAATTTTATCGCCCAACGGTAGTGACCCCAAAGCACTGCAAACGGCAGTAATTTGCATGCCGAGCCAGCAAAAAAGAGGGGCCAAAACAAAAAAGACGGGGCTCGCAATGCGAACCCCGTCTGCAAAGAAATCTGGCGAGAAAGCCTGATTACTTGAGGGTGACAGCAGCGCCAGCAGCCTCGAGCTTCTCCTTGGCGGCCTCGGCGTCCTCCTTCTTGGCACCCTCGAGAACAGCCTTGGGAGCGCCCTCGACGACCTCCTTGGCCTCCTTCAGGCCGAGGGAGGTGAGCTCACGGACGACCTTGATGACCTGGATCTTGTTGTCGCCGAAGCCCTCGAGCACGACGTCGAAGTCGGACTTCTCCTCGGCGGCAGCGCCACCCTCAGCCGGAGCGGCGGCGGCCACGGCCACCGGAGCGGCGGCGGACACGCCAAAGGGCTCCTCGATGTCCTTCACGAGCTCGGAAGCCTCGAGCAGGGACATCTCCTTCAAAGCCTCAATGATCTCTTCACGAGTAACAGCCATGTTAGTTTCCTTTCAAAGGGGGCCGGCACCTCTTCGCGCCGACCGTCATTTCTTCTTGCGTTACGCGGCCCGTCTCAGGCCGCCCGAGCTGTTAGGCAGCTTCCTTCTGCTCGGCCACGGCATTGACGACCTGGGCCAAACCGCGCGGCACACCGTTGATGGTGGTAGCCAGACCGCGAGCGACGCCGGAGATGGCACCGGCGATCTGAGCCATGAGCTGCTCGCGAGAGGGCAGAGAAGCGATAGCCTCCACCTCTGCGGCCGACACGGCAGCGCCTTCCATCAGGCCGCCCTTGATCTCAAGGTTCTCGTTGGCCTTGGCGAAGGTCTTCAGGGCCTTAGCCGATGCAGCCACGTCGTTGCCGGAGAACACGAACGCGCTGGGGCCGGCGAGCATATCGTCGAGCGTCGGCAGTTCGGCCTCGGCAAGCGCCAGGTGAACCAGCGTGTTCTT
>CAJJZM010000116.1:0-5817 GCA_905197595.1 uncultured Collinsella sp. | reverse complement strand
ACCTCGTCATCGAGGTTGCCGACGACGGACCGGGCTTTTCTCCCGCCGCCCTCGAACGCGGCTGCGAGCGCCTCTTCACGGACGACTCCTCCCGCTCCTCGCGTGACGGAGGCCGCCACTACGGGCTCGGCCTCCACGTCGCCTCCGAGGCCGCGAGCGCCCACGGGGGCTCTGTCTCGCTCGCCAACGGCCCCTCGGGCGGTGCGGTGGCCACCATCGCGGTCCCCCTGTGCGGGATCTGACGATTTCCTCGATGTCTACCTCGACTGCGATATGTCGCTCGCCGAGGCCGCGACGAGATGGTGTTGCGTCTGCCCCATTTGGTGCTTCTAGCTCAAATTTGATCTGATGTAAGGCCCGTGCAATCCTGCATGGGCCTTTCTTTTGGCAATTGCTCGACCGATTCGTGGCTTGAAACACAAATAATCGAGTTAAGGAGACATGGGGTCACAAAGCGGCTCTCAGAGCGCCCGCCGCGCTCCCCCGCCATTAACCTGCGTCGTCCTCGTATAGAGCCCATCCTGCTTGGCGTTTCGTTGCAACAGCCCACTTGTCCACCGATCAAGTGAACTACTGGAATAAATACAGCGACACGCTTGTCCGTTATAGTCGCTATATCTGTGTTAATCGCCGCGATAAATACAGCCTGTACTCGGCTGCATACCAGCTACGCGTATGTAGATTCATATTGCGTTAATAAATCGGCTCAAGCGTGTGCAAAACGCGCAAGTAGCCGCAAAAGGCGATTATCGCGCAGGTAGATTTTTGGCACCCTGTTGCTTAAACAAAATTAAGCAATTGCATAAAACAAAAAAGGTCAGGCAAAAGGTGCCTGACCTGCAAACTTCTGGTCGGGACGACTGGATTCGAACCAGCGACCCCTTGACCCCCAGTCAAGTGCGCTACCAAGCTGCGCCACGTCCCGAAGCTTTTGTTTGTTGCTCTGCTCTCGCTCGCAACAGGGAGTATATTAACCCGAAACTTTGTCCTTGTGCAAGAACTTTTTTACAAATTTTGAAGCAAGTCCAAAATTGTATCTGCGAGCTGGGGTTTTGTTAGAACGGGAAGTTCTTGCGTACCCGTTGTGCTCACAATCCAGGCCTTGTCGGTATCGGTTCCAAAGCCCGAATCGGCGCGTGAGACATCGTTGGCGATAATGGCATCGCAACCCTTGCGGTCGAGCTTTCGCTGTGCGTACTCCAGGACGTTATCGGTCTCGGCCGCAAAGCCGATCACGCACCGCTCCCCCTTCTGGCGCGAAAGCTCAGCCAAAATATCGACCGTTTCGACCAGTTTGATGCGATCTAAGCGCTCGTTGGCCTTTTTGAGCTTATGGTCCGCAGGGGATACGGGGGTGTAGTCGGCGACAGCGGCCGCACAAATGGCCACATCGGCCGTCTGAAAGGCGCTGAGCGCTGCCTTCAGCATTTCAGCGGCGGTCTGCACGCGCACGCACTCCACGCCGTGGGGAACGTCGAGCGATGTCGGTCCCAGCACGAGCGTGACGGCGGCACCGCGACGTGCGGCCTCCCCCGCCAGGGCGATACCCATCTTGCCCGAAGAACGGTTGCCAATGAATCGCACCGGGTCGATCGGCTCGTGCGTGGGGCCGGCGGTGATGACGATGCGCTTGCCCGTCAGGTCTTGCGGCACGGGGTTGAGCACCTCACAGACAGCCTCGACGATGTCCTCGGGCTCACTCATGCGGCCCGTGTCCACGTCGCCGCACGCAAGGTAGCCGCTGCCGGGTCCCACCACGTGAACGCCGCGGTCGCGCAACGTGGCCATGTTGGCCTGCGTCGCCGGCGCCTTCCACATGCCATTGTTCATGGCCGGCGCGATCACGACGGGCCGCGGCGTCGCAAGCAGCGTGGTGGAGATGAGGTCGTCGGCGATGCCGTTGGCCATCTTGGCGATGATATTGGCCGTCGCGGGCGCCACGACGATAAGATCGGGCTCCTGCGCCAGTGAAATGTGATGGATGGGGTCGGAGGGGTCGTCGAACAGGCCCACGGCGACCGGATCGTTGGTGAGCGCGCGGAAGGTGAGCGGACCCACAAACTCGGTGGCGTGCTCGCTCATAACGACCTTGACGTGCGCGCCGCGCTTTTGCAGCAGGCGCACGATATTGCACGACTTATAGGCGGCGATCCCGCCGGTAATGCCCAGCAGGATCGTTTTTCCCTCAAGTTGGATTGAATTGTTGGGTGCCGCCGTCATCGTTAGGCTTCCTTGCTCGGGAGTACCAGGAGACGATGGCAGTACGGGCAGTGCGTAATCTCACAGCCGTCGTGGTTGAGGTCGCTCATGGACGACGCCTGCAGCGCGGTGTGGCAGACCGTGGGGATGTTGCCCTTGATGGTCTCGACGGCCAGGCCGCGGAACTGCTTGAGCAGACGTTCGTAGTCGGTGAGCACGTCGGTCGGCAGCGTGGCGGCAAGCGCAGTGCGCTCCTTCGTGGCGGCTTCTATCTGAGCCTGCAGGTCGGCGGCCTTGGCGCGGGCGGCCTTGGTGTCGGCCTTCACGCCCTCCTCGAACTTGGCGATGATTGCCTGTGCGCGAGCCTCGCGGTCGAGCGCCTCCTTGTGGGCGACGACGACGTCCTTGCGGGTGTGCTCGATCTTGTCCAGGCGCTTGGCCAGGGTGGCGAGCTCGTTCTCCAGGTCCTGAACCTCGTGATAGTCGGAGCCGTCAACGTGACGCTTCTTGGCGGCCTCGATGGCGTTATTGGTCTGGATCTCGGTGGTGTTGAGATCGTCGAGCTCAATGTCCAGATCCTTGCGCTGGGCGTAGAGCTTGGTCATCTCGGACTTGAGCTTCACATAGGTCTTGCGCTTGGAAGCGAGCTCCTTGAGCTCCGGCATATTGGCAAGTTCGCTCTTGTTGCGGGCGAGCTCCAAATCGATCTGTTGCAGCTTGAGTAGCGTAGCGCCGGCGCTCATAAGTTCTCTCCTTTTGTCACAGTCCACCATTGGCAAGGGTTCAGTATTTTAATCGCATGACGGGGATCGACCCCGGCGTCAACTGCAGAGTTCATCAATATATCAACGAACGGCTCCTCGGAGCGGTCGTGGCCGAGCAAGATCACCGACAGCCCGCGCAAGGCAAGGTCTTGCGCCACGTGGTAGCCCGCCTCGCCCGTCACGACAACATCTGCGCCCGCGGCGATGGCGAGCTCTCCGAAGTCGCCCAGGGAGCCGCCCAAAATGGCGACGGTGCGGCACGGGCGATCAGCTTTGCCCCACACACGCGGGTCGCTGCCAAAGGCCGTGGCAGCACGGGTGGCAAGATCGCGCAGCGTGCACGGGTCGTTGAGCGTTGCAAGTGCGCCCAGGCCGGTGGCCTCAGGGTCGTCCACGTGCTCCAGTGAGCTCACGGGTGCGGCACCCAGCAGCTTGCTCAGGCAGACACGGGCTTCGTGCGAGCGGTCCAGGTTGGTGTGGAGCGAGATAATGCTCACCCCGCAGCGGGCAGCCTCGTAGAGGGCCGCACTGCACTGGGGTCGTGTGGCATCCGCCGGACAAAAGGCCTCGGGTGCCTTGATGTATATGGGATGATGCGTCAGCAGCACGTTGGCGCTTGCTTCTTGGGCGCGGCGAACATTAGCCTCAGTCGCATCGAGTGCGCAGGCAACGCCGGTGATCTCCGCGGCCGGATCGCCAACGGAGAGTCCTACGTGGTCCCAGGGCTCGGTGTCCGTCTTGGGATAGCGTGCCAGTAGCGCGCGCTCGAGCTCGGCGACGATCATGCGGCACCTGCGATCGAGAGCAGCGTCTGGGCAAACTCGTCCAGATCGTCCGGATTCACGCGGTCGTCAAAGGAAATGCGCAGTGCACCTAGTGCCTGCTCGCGACCAATGCCCATGGCGCTGAGCACATGGCTCGGGTCCATGCTGCCGCTCGAGCACGCCGAGCCGGCCGAAACCTCAAAGCCGGCGGCGTCGAGCTTGATGATGAGTTCCTCGGAGTCCATGCCGTCAATGTAGATCGATACCATGCCGGGCAGACGGTCGGCTTGCGCGTAGTCACCCATGGTGGCGTGAATGCGCGGATGGGCCGTAAGCGTGGCGTAGAGCTTGTCGGAAAGGGCTTGCAGCTTCGCGCGCTCCTGAGCCACATGGGGCGTCAGAGACGAGGCGGCAGCGGCAAAGGCGAGCTGCGTGCGCAGGTCTTGCGTGCCGGCACGACGACCGGCCTCCTGTCCGCCGCCGAAGATGCGCGGGCGCAGCGGCGTGCGGCTCTTAAGGTAGAGTGCGCCAGATGCCACGGGACCGCCAATCTTGTGGGCTGCGACGGACATGGCGTCGACGCCCAGCTCGGTGACATCGAGTGGAATATGCAAGTAGCCCTGGATGGCATCGGTGTGGAACAGGGCACCTGCGGTGTGCGCAGCTGCGGCAAGCTCGCGGATGGGCTGCACCACACCGGTTTCGTTGTTGGCGACCATAATGCTCACGAGCGCCACGTCGTCGCTGAGCAGCTCGACAAGCGTGGCAGGCTCAACGTAGCCCGCGCGGCAGGGCTGCACCAGGTCAACGGTAAAGCCGGCGGCACGCAGCAGCGGCAGGTTGTCCAGAATCGAATCGTGCTCGATGGCCGAAACGATTACGCGACCGCGCTTGCGATCGCGCTGACGAGCGCCCTCGGCAAGACCGAGCAGCGCCAGCTGGTTGGCTTCGGTGCCGCCGTTGGTCAGTACAATCTCGGACGGGCGGACGTGCGCGCCAAAGCTGCGGGCGATCTCGCGACGTGCAACCTCCAGACGCGCGGCAGCCTTGCGGCCGAGCGAATGCAGCGAGTTGGGGTTGACGCCGGCAAGCTCGCTGTCGTCGTACTCGCGCTGCGCAAGGAGCGCCTCGGCGCGCATTGGCGTCGAGGCGGCATAGTCAAGATTCACGGGTATGCGGTTTTGACCTGCGGTCATAAGGGTTTATGCCTCCTGTGCGGCCTCGTTGCCCAGCTTCTGCAGCAGCGCAACCTCGGCAGCGGGATCTTCGGACTTAAATACGGCGGAGCCGGCCACGAGCACGTTGGCGCCGGCCTTGACGACCTCGGCGATGTTCTTGGAAGAGATTCCGCCGTCGACCTCGATCAGGGGCGACACGCCGTGGCGCTCGCACATGGCCTTGAGCTCGTGAAGCTTTGCGATGGTGCCCGGGATAAAGCTCTGGCCGCCAAAGCCCGGGTTCACGCTCATGAGCAGCACCATATCGACGACGTCGATGATGCTCTCGAGCACGCACACGGGGGTGGCGGGGTTGAGCACCACGCCGGCCTTGACGCCGCGCTGCTGCAGATGCGTGAGCGTGCGGTGCAGGTGCGTGGAAGCCTCGTAGTGCACGGTGATCATGTCGGCACCGGCGTCGGCGTACCAATCGACGGTCTCGTCGGGATTCGACACCATGAGGTGCGCGTCGACCGGCACGTCGGTGGAGCGCTTGACGGCCTTGAGGATATCGACACCAAAGGTGAGGTTGCCGGTAAAGTGACCGTCCATAACGTCAAAGTGCACGTAGTCGGCACCGGCGATCTTGTCGAGTTCGCCCTTGAGGTTGGCCATGTCGGCCGAAAGGACAGACGGAGCGATTTTGATGGAACCCATGGTAGTAGCCTTTCTGCGCTAGTCGGTAAGTCCGTAGAACTCTTGAGAGGGGACGCGGTCGGTAAGAATCTCGAGCGCTCTGTCCAAAGTAACACCGTTGTAGAGCGTTTGCTCCACGGCAAAGGTGAGCGGAATGTCTACGCCCAGTGAACGGGCGAGCTCGCTCACGCTGCGGGCGGCGACGGCACCCTCCACCACCATATGCGTACGTGCCTG
>CAJJZM010000115.1:0-5911 GCA_905197595.1 uncultured Collinsella sp. | reverse complement strand
CCATCCAAAAAAGCCACAGGAGCCAGCGACAAGTTTTGTCTCTCGGAGCGTACCGTATCCACAGCCCGTATTTCATCAGTATAGCGACAGAGAGTCGTGCAAAACTGGTATACTCCGTGAGAGGCAAGCAAACGCGGCCCTTTACGCACGGCTGAATAGGCGATAGGGGTGCAAAGAATCAAGGCCAGTACACACCACTGAAGAGAAGGCCGCGAGAATCTTTTTCTGGCCCGGACAGCCTTCACAAGGAGGAAAAGCGGTATCACAAAAACGACCATGAGAATGAGCGCATTGGGAATGGAAAAAAAGTCCGTGGCAAATTCCCTTGCTTCATTAGAGGTCGTCTCAAAGATGGACTGGATTGCAAACGTCGATATAGGAGCATGATACAACAGAATATGTACGACATTCGATAGGGTCGCCGCAAAAAATGGCACAAAAGACAGGACCAAAACTCCCGTAGCAAGCATTCCTGGAAGGAACATCACCGGCAACGTCAGCAGACTATCAAGCAGCAATGCACGCAGCATGTCAGAGATAGGAAACCAGCGCAGTGTAACCCCGAATGAAATCAATCCCGTCAACAAAGAAAAACTTGCAAAAAAGAGATAAATCCAGCCCCAGCTCCGAAGCTGATCCCGAAAGGCTTTTTCCGAAAAGAACCACTTTTGGATATTGCTGACTCCCACTGAGCTCCTCCGCATACAGAATCTCTCTCGGGATTATCTCTAACGCGAACGATTTGCCAGCAAAAAAGACGCCCCCGTAGAGGCGTCTTTCCTGTTCCCATAATGGTCTCAAACGCTGAGCTTGACGCTCAAAAAAGACCTTTCAGAGAGTATGACTGTACGGACCGCGCTCAAACCTTCGCGGCAGTGCGGAGATCGGCGGCTGCGTCGGTATGTTCCCACGTGAATTCGGGGAGTTCGCGGCCGAAGTGGCCGTAGCAGGAGGTCTTCTTGTAGATGGGGCGGAGCAGATCGAGGCGCTTCGTGATGTGGTAGGGGCGCAGGTCGAACACTTCACGCACGGCCTTGGTGAGCACTTCGTCCGGGATATCGCTCGTGCCGAGGGAGGACACCAGCACGGACACGGGCTCGGCCACGCCGATGCAATACGCGATCTGCACTTCGCAACGCGGGGCCAAACCGGCGGCGACCACGTTCTTGGCGACCCAGCGCGCGGCATACGCGGCGGAGCGGTCGACCTTGGTGCAGTCCTTGCCGCTAAAGGCGCCGCCGCCGTGACGGCCGTAGCCGCCGTAGGTGTCGACGATGATCTTGCGGCCGGTGAGGCCCGTGTCGCCCATGGGGCCGCCCACGACAAAGCGACCGGTGGGGTTCACGTAGATGTCCGCGTTGTCCCACGGCATGTTCTCGGCGGCCATGACCGGGGTGATGACGTGTTCGATGAGGTCGGCCTTGATCTTGCCCATGTCCTCAATCTCGGCGGCGTGCTGCGTGGAGATAACGATGGTCGTGACCTCGACGGGCTTGCCTTCCTCGTAGCGCACGGTGACCTGGGTCTTGCCGTCGGGACGCAGATAGGCGAGGGTACCGTCGTGACGCACGGCGGCCAGACGCTCGGCCAGGCGGCTTGCCAGGTAGTGCGGCATGGGCATGAGGGTCTTGGTCTCGTTGGAGGCATAACCGAACATCATGCCCTGGTCGCCGGCGCCGATCAGGTCGATCGGGTCGGTGGTGGCGCCGGTCTGGGTTTCGAAGGACTCGTCAACGCCCTGGGCGATATCGGGCGACTGCTCGTGGATGAGGCTCATAACGCCGCAGGTGTCGCAGTCAAAACCGAACTTGGCACGGTTGTAGCCAATGCGGCGGATAACGCCGCGGGCGATTTCCTGTACGTCGACGTAGGCCTGGGTGCGAATCTCGCCGGCAACGATGACGGTGCCGGTGGTCACGAGGGTCTCGCAGGCGCAGCGGACGTTCTCCACGTTGGCAGGCACGCCGTTGGGGGCGATGTAGCCCTGCTCCTGGAGTTCTATTTCTTTGGCGAGGATTGCGTCGAGGACGGCGTCGCTGATCTGGTCAGCGATCTTATCGGGATGACCTTCGGTCACCGACTCCGACGTAAAAACAAAGGACCCGTGTTGGGGTGGGATGGAACGAAGTTCTTCTGACATGATTGTCCTTTCAAAAACGTGTCCCGGCGACCGTTACCATTCCGACGGGCTCTCTATGCAAGGGCACATCATAGCGCGTAAATCAAACATTCACACCCTTTCCGCACCTACTCATTTAAGTCTGTCCCCAATGAGTGGGTCGGTGCCCTTTGTGCGGAGGTTGCTTTGTTGCTTTATACTAATGCGGTTAGACATCCATCCTGCAATCGAGGAGATTTCCATGGCATCAGACGTTCGCGTCCGCTTTGCACCCTCACCGACGGGCAAGCTGCACATCGGTGGCGCCCGCACCGCTATCTATAACTGGGCTTTCGCCCGTGCAAACGGCGGCACGTTCATCCTGCGCATCGACGACACCGACCCCACCCGCTCTACCGACGAGAACACGCAGATCATCCTGCGCGCCATGCGTTGGCTGGGCCTGGACTGGGACGAGGGTCCCGAGGTGGGCGGCGATTTTGGCCCCTACGCCCAGACCGAGCGCCTGGACCTGTACAAGCAGGCCGCCCAGAAGCTTTGGGACGAGGGCAAGGCCTATCCCTGCTTCTGCACCAAGGAGCAGCTCGACGCCGATCGCAAGGCCGCGCAGGAGCGCAAGGACCCCTTCCAGGGCTATCAGCGCCGTTGCCGCGACCTTGATCCCGAGGAGGCCCGCCGTCGCATCGAGGCCGGCGAGTCCTACGTCCTGCGCATCAAGGTGCCCGAGGACCGCGGCGACGTCCGTATCCACGACGCCGTTCACGGCGAGGTGACCTTCGACGCCAAGGAGCTCGACGACTTTGTCATCTTCCGCTCCGATGGCACGCCCACGTACAACTTCGCGACCGTCGTCGACGACGCCATGATGAAGATCACCCATGTCATCCGCGGCGACGACCACCTGTCCAACACCCCGCGCCAGGTCATGGTCTACGAGGCCCTCGGCGCGCCCGTGCCTACGTTCGCCCACATCTCCATGATCTTGGGTGCCGACGGCAAGAAGCTCTCCAAGCGCCACGGCGCCACCTCGGTGGAGGAGTACCGCGACGCCGGTTACCTGTCCGACGCCTTCGTCAACTATCTGGCGCTGCTCGGCTGGTCGCTCGACGGCGAGACCACGATCATCCCGCGCGATGTCCTTGCCAGCAAGTTCTCGCTCGACCGCATCTCCAAGAACCCGGCGACCTTCGACCCCAAGAAGCTCGACTGGGTCAATGCCGAGTACATCAACGGCATGTCCGATGCCCAGTTTGCCGACGAGATCATGGTCCCCGAGCTGCACGAGGCGGGTCTCATCGAGGGCAACGTCGAGTACGGTGAGGACTGGATCGACGCGCTTGCCGCCATCGTCAAGCCGCGCACCAAGATGCCGGCCGACGCCGTGACCGTCGCCGCTCCCATCTTTGCTACGGCCGAGACGCTCGAGTATGACGAGAAATCTGTTAACAAGGGCCTGGCCAAGGAAGGCATGGGCGCCATTCTCGATGCCGCCAAGGCCGCGCTCGAGGGCGTGGACGAGTGGACGGCTGCCAACATCGACGCCGCGCTTGAGCCGCTGCCCGAGCAGATGGACCTTAAGAAGCGCGTGGTGTTCCAGGCCGTGCGCGTCGCCGTCTGCGGCAACATGGTGAGCCCCCCGCTGGGCGAGACCATGGCGCTCGTCGGCCGCGACGACTGCCTGGCGCGCATCGACCGCGCCCGCACGATGGCGCTGTAATCGCTGCGCAAACGTTTGTATCCGAGCCCCGTTCACCCGAGCGGGGCTCTTGTTTCTGTACCGATGAGTGGGTTGCTGGGACAAAATAATCAGTAGTGTTTGTCCCATGTTCGAGTGACGCAACGAGCTCGACACTCGTATCGGCCATGGGACAAACTCTACTGATTATTTTGTCCCACCCCTTTCAGGTCCGTTCGTTAGAGGTGGTGTATGGCTCAACAACTGTCGCTGTTTGGTTCGCCGGAACCGGAGGAAGCTCCGGTGAAGCCCAAGCCTGCCGCTGCCTCGGCTCAGTCTAAGCCTGCGCCCGAGCCCCCTGCCGCCTACGCGAGCGTGGTCCTCGACATCCCCACCCGTGCGCTGTCGGAACCGTTTGCTTACGGCATCCCCGAGTCCCTTGCCAACGAGGTCCAGATCGGATCCACAGTCCTGGTCCACTTTGGTAACCGTGCCGCCGCGGGCTATGTCGTCGACATTGCGCCTGATCTGGGCGATCTGCCGGGCAACAACGCCCTCGACCCCGTGCGCATCAAGCCCATCGAGGCTATCCTCAGCAAACCGCTCTTTACCGCCGAGGCTGCACGCATTGCGCGCTGGATGAGCCGCGAGTATGTCGCGACGCTTTCCGAGTGCCTGCGCCTGTTTTTGCCACCGGGCGGCAGCCCGCGTGTGGTCAAGGGCGACGACGGCGTGTGGACGGTTGAACGTCCAGCCGTCAAACCCATCCAAAACCGCTGGGTGATGCTTACGCCCGAAGGCTTTGACTACACGCCACCCAAGACCGCGGTCCGCCAGCGCCAACTCATCGAGGCGCTCCAGTGTGGTCCTGTCACGACGCGCGACCTCAACCTTCTCTATAACAGTATGTCGGCGACCATCAAGTCGCTCGAAAAACGCGGCGTCGTGGTGGTGGAAGAGCGCCGCGCCTGGCGTGGCTGCAGCGAGCAGACCACGCTGTCCTCGGCAAGCGGCAAGGCGCCGGTCTCCCTTACCAACGGCCAGCAACAGGCACTCGCGCAGATTGAGCGCGCCCGTCTGGACGCTCATGGCGACGTGGTGCTGGTCGACGGCGTCACCGGCTCCGGCAAAACCGAGGTTTACCTCTCCGCCATCGAGCGCGTGCTCGCAGCCGGTCGCTCGGCCTGCGTGCTGGTGCCCGAGATTTCGCTGACGGCCCAGACCGTCGGCCGCTTCCGCTCGCGCTTTGGCGAGACGGTCGCCGTGTTCCATTCGCGGCTTTCGGCCGGCGAGCGCCTGGACCAGTGGGATATGGTTGCCAGCGGTGCGGCCCGCGTGGTCGTCGGCGCTCGCTCGGCGCTCTTTTGCCCGCTCAGCGACTTGGGCCTCATCATCATCGACGAGGAGCACGAGACCAGTTACAAGCAGGGCTCCAGTCCGCGCTACCACGCGCGCGAGGTGGCGGCCGAGATGGCGCGGCGCTATCGCTGCCCGCTCGTGTTGGGCTCCGCCACGCCCTCGGCCGAGGCCCTCGACCGCTGCCGTCGTGGCACGTATAACGGTGCCACTTGGACGCGTGTCGAGATGCCCGAGCGCCCGGGACACGCCGTGCTTCCCATGGTCCGAATTGCCGACCTGCGCCGTGAGTTTTCTCACGGCAGCCGCTCCATGTTCTCAAAACCCTTGATGGAGGGCTTGGATCGCGTGGTCGAACGCCGCGAGAAGGCCGTGCTGCTGCATAACCGCCGCGGCTTTGCGCCGTTTTTGATGTGCCGCGAGTGCGGCTGCGTCCCCACCTGCAACCACTGCTCCACCGCGCTTACGTATCACGAGCGCACGCACACGCTGCAGTGCCACACTTGCGGTTCGTCTTGGCGCGTGCAGCCGTATCCCGCGCCCACGAGCCGTTGCCCCAAATGTGGCAGTCGCTATCTTGCAAAAATGGGGCTGGGCACGCAGCAGATCGAGGACGCATTGCACCAGATGCTGCCCGAGGACGTCGCCATTATTCGCATGGATGCCGATTCCACGCGCGGCAAGGATGCGCACAAAAAGCTGCTCGAGCAGTTCGATGCCGCCGATTGCGCGGTGCTGTTGGGTACCCAGATGATCGCCAA
>CAJJZM010000114.1:0-5918 GCA_905197595.1 uncultured Collinsella sp. | reverse complement strand
GTTGGGAAACCACATCCCACTCCGATCGCAAATTCCGGATCGCACTTTCCGCCAAGACCCTCAACGGGAAACCGCATCCCATTCCAAAGGCAAATTCCGGGACGCATTTTCCGAAACCCCACCCATCCGGAAATCCCATCCCACTCCGCACACATCCGGGCATAGAGCAATCAGCTTATTAGGCCTTCCATCAATAAAGGGGCGCCCTCGTGTCACGAAAAAAGCCTCGAGAATCTCGAGGCTTTCACGTTTGTATTATCTCGAGCGCGAGGCGACACGCCTACTCGCCCAGCACGGCCTTCTTGGCGGCTGCGGTCATGTTGTCCAGGTCCTCCTTGGTGGGGTGATCCTTTGCGGCAACCCAGTTGTCGAGCAGCATCTTAAATCGGGCGTTTTCGGGATCTTGCTCGAGCATGGCCTCGTAGCGCTGCTTAACCGCGGGACCCATCTTGCCCTGGCACATCGCCCAGCCCGCAAGCTCGGCATCCTCGGCCAGATTGGAAGTTACGCGGTCGACAATCTGCTGGTAATAGCTCTGGTCGGCCCCAAAGCCGCAGGTGCCAAACAGGAACACGCGCTTGCCGTGCAAGGCGGAGAGCAACGCCGCCACCGAGGGCGTGCAGGCACCCTTGTCGCACCAAAAACCGACAAGCACCGTATCGGCAGCGCAGGCACCCTCTGCCTCGTGCGCGACCTGCTCCGGATCTGCATCATCGCTCAGCGCGGCGGCATGGATAAACTCGACGCCTGCAGCCTGCAGGGCGCGCTTGATCGCCCCCGAAACCATCCTGGTATTACCGCTCTTGCTGTTAACCACCATAGAGCATGTCATAGTCACGTTGCCTCGTTTCCCCCGAAACTCGAGCCATTAATGCAATTTGTTAAAAGCATATCTTAGTACTAACGACGCAGATGTAAACCATCTGCCGCTAATCGGCAGCCCCTACTGGGCAAACTGGCTGCGGTAGAGCTCGGCGTAGAAGCCGCCTGCCGCTAGCAACTCGTCGTGCGTGCCGCGCTCGATAATCTGGCCGTCGCGCATAACCAGAATGCAGTCGGCATTGCGGATCGTCGACAGGCGGTGCGCCACCACAAAGCTCGTGCGGCCAGCCATGAGCTCGTCGAATGCCGCCTGCACCTGCAGCTCGGTACGCGTATCGATGCTCGACGTTGCCTCGTCCAGCAGCAGAATCGCCGGATCGGTGAGCATGACGCGCGCGATGCACAGCAGTTGTTTTTGACCCTGGCTAAACGTGCCGCCGTCCTCGCCGATTACCGTATCGTAGCCGCCTGGCAGCTGCACGATAAACTTGTGCGCGTGCGCGCGCTTGGCCGCCTCGATAACCTGCTCGCGCGTGGCATCTGGGCAACCGTAAGCGATGTTTTCCGCCACCGTGCCCTCGAACAGCCAGGTGTCCTGCAGCACCATGCCAAAGGCGCGACGCAGGCTCGAGCGCGTGTAGTCGCGCGACGAACGCCCGTCTACCGAGATGCGGCCGGCATCGATATCGTAAAAACGCAGCAGCAGGTTGATGAGCGTCGTCTTGCCGCAGCCCGTGGGACCGACCAGGGCAAAGCGCATGCCGGGCTTGGCCTCGATGCAGATATCCTGCAGCAGCTTGCGGTCGGGCACATAGCTAAAGTCCACATGCTCAAAGGCCACCTCGCCCTGCGGGGCGGCAAGCTCCACGGCATCTGGCGCATCGGGCTCTTGCTCGCTGGCGTCGAGCAGCGCAAACATACGACGCGCCGAGGCATACGCCGTCTGGATTTGCGTAATGACGTTGGTGACCTCGTTGAACGGCTTAGTGTACTGGTTGGCATAGGACAGGAAGATCTGCGCGCCGCCCACCGTGAGCGCCGCGGGCACGCCCGTGATCACGCCCACGCAGCCGATGACGGCAACCACGGCGTAGATGATGTTATTGATAAAGCGCGTACCGGGGTTGGAAAGCGAGCCCATAAACTGCGCGCGCTCGCCTGCGGTGTAGAGCTCAGCGTTGAGGGCATCGAAGCGCTGCTGGGCGTTGGGGCCATAGGCAAAGGCGTCGACAAGCTTCTGCTCGCCCACGTATTCCTCGATATGGCCGCCAAGCTGCCCTTGAATACGCTGCTGAGCCGTAAAGCTCTTGTTGGAGAGCTTGGCAATAGCACCGGCGGCAAAGATGGAGAGCGGCGTGACGAGCACCACCACGAGCGTCATGGTCAGGTTAATGGAGAGCATAAACGCAAGCGTGCCCACGATGGTAATAACACCGGTGAAAAGCTGCGTGAAGCCCTGCAGCAGACCGTCGCCCACCTGGTCGACGTCGTTGACCACGCGGCTCATAAGGTCGCCGTGGGCGTGGCTGTCGATAAAGCTGAGCGGCATGCGGCTGAGCTTGTCGCTCGCCTCCACGCGCATGTCACGCACCGTCTCGTAGGACAGACGGTTGACGCAATAGCCCTGCAGCCACTGGAAGGCCGCGGCCCCCACCACGACGAGCGCGAGTTTGGTGACAAGCGGCAGCAGTGCATCGAAGTCCACCTGGCCCGCCGCGACGATGAGGTCGATGCCCTCGCCGATGAGAATAGGCGTGTAGAGCTGCAAAATCACCGAGATGGCGGCGCTCACAAACGACGCCGTAAACGAAATACGGTGCGGACGGACGTAGCCCATCAGGCGGCGCGTCACCGCGCCCACGGGATAGCGCTCGGGATCACCGGGTTGGCGCGGGCCGTCGCCCAGGTCGTTGAGGTTATCGTTGCCGGACACATTAGCGGTCATCGTGGCGACCGAACCGGAAGAAGTATACGGGTTCATCTAGCAACCCTCCTTTGAGCAAGTAGGCGCAGGGGCAGTCGGGGCGGACGCGGGCACCGTGCTCCCCTGCTGGCCCTCGAGCTCCTCGCGGCGCAGCTGCGACTGGCAAATCTCGCGATAGAGCTGGCAGCTTGCATACAGCTCGTCATGCGTGCCCAGGCCCGCAACCGATCCGTGGTCGAGCACGCAGATCATGTCGGCATCGCGCACGGTCGAGACGCGCTGGCTCACAATCACCGTGGTCAGCGGCAGCCCGCCCTCGGCGGCACCGCGCACGCTGCGCTCGCGAATGGCATGGCGAAGCGCCGCGTCGGTCTTAAAGTCGAGCGCCGAGGCAGAATCGTCCATGATCAATATCCGAGGCGAACCCACCAAGGCGCGCGCGATGGTCAGGCGCTGGCGCTGGCCACCGCTAAAGTTCTTGCCGCCCGCCTCGACCGGGGCATCGAGCCCCTGCGGTTTGTTGCGCACGAACTCGCTCGCCTGCGCCATGTCGAGCGCCGCCCAGAGCTCCTCGTCGGTTGCCGACTCGTCACGCCAGGTCAGGTTGCTGCGGATCGTGCCGCTCACCAGCAACGCGCGCTGCGGTACGGTCGCGACCACGTGGCGCAGCTGGTCGAGCGGCCAGGTGCGCACGTCGGCACCCATCACGCTCACGCTGCCGGTGCTCGCATCGTAGAGGCGCAGAATAAGCGAAACGAGCGTGGACTTGCCGCTACCCGTGCCGCCGATAATACCGAGCGTCTTGCCCAGCGGGAGCTCCAGCGTCACATCGTTGACAGCATTGGCCGCGCCGGCGCCAAACGAGAAGCTCGCATGGTCAAAGCTCAGCGCAGGAACGGGAGCGACATTGCCCGGCTCGGGCAGTGCGACCGTCTCGTTGTCCTCGTCGGTGATGCTCGGCATGCAATTGAGCACCTCGTTGATGCGCGACGCGCTGGCGCTCGCCTTGGTAAAGACCACGACCAGGTTGGCGACATACACGATGGAGGTCAGGGTCTGCGTCATGTAGTTGACGAACGCCATGACCTGGCCCTGCGTGAGCTCGCCCACGTTGACCTGGACGCCGCCCACCCACAGGATGGCGCACACGCCCAGGTTCATCACCAAAAACGTGACGGGATTAAGAATCGACGAGAGCTTGCCCACCGCGATGGCGGTATGCGCCTGGTCATCGGCTGCCTGGGCAAAACGCTCGCGCTCGTGATCCTCGCGCACAAAGGCTCGGACCACGCGGGCGCCCGAAAGCCCCTCGCGACAGATGAGTGCGATGCGATCGAGCTTTGCCTGCAGCTGCTTGTAGTACGGGATGCAGCGCGCCATGACAAACCAAAACACCAGGCCGATGGCGGGCGTGCAAATCAAAAAAATCATGCCGAGCTTAAGGTCGATAGCGAGGGCCGCGACCATGGAGCCCACCGCCAGGAAAGGCCAGCGGATGAGCATACGCACGCCCAGCGCCACGGCGAGCTGCACCTGGTTGACGTCGTTGGTGATGCGCGTGATGAGCGACGGCGTGCCAAAGCGATCGAGCTCAGCATAGCTCAGCTTGTTGATGTGCTGGTAGAGCGCGCCGCGAATGTCAGTACCCATGCCCTGCGAGGTGAGCGCCGCCATCTTTTGGCAGACGAGCGTAAACGAGATGCCAATCACGGCCATGGCGGCGAGCACCATGCCGTAGTGGACGACGGCGTTCACATCGTGCGCGCCGATGCCCTTATCGATCATCTGGGCAATCACCAGCGGCGTAAGCAGGTCAAAGATCACTTCGATCAGCTTGCACGCTGGGCCAATCACCATATACCGGCGAAACTTACCACCAAAACGCCTGAGCAGCTCAATCATGTATAGGCGCTCCCTATCATCATCCACATTCAATTCGAACCATGATAGTACCGCCACCCCAAAAGAAGCGTAAACAACTCGTCATTTCTAACGGGATTCAGTTTTCAGAGGAGCATACGCGCACACCCAGCCAGTGGCGGGCCAATCGCTTGGTATACTTACATTAGTGCTACCAAGTTAGTCGCCGACCCTTGAAATGAGGTGCCGAGATGAACGACATTCTCGCAAGAAGTGCAAGACGCGCAACCGTGGGCATCGCCCTTTCCGCGGCACTTATCGCGGGAATCGCCCCCGCAACGGCGATCGCGGCAGAAACCAGTTCCCCCACCGGTGCGGCCGTTTCGCAGACGAGCGCCGCCAACGGCAATTCGGGCGCCCCGCAGACAGAAGACGCGGCCGCCGCAAAAGAAAAAGCGTATGCAGCCATGCAGGAAGCGCTCAAAAAACTCGAGGCCGCAAAAGACGCCGCAAGTCCCGAGAAACTTGCGGAAATCGATGATGACATTGCCGCATTTCAAGAGATCTACGACATGGTGGTGACGGAAGCCGCCAAACGGAGGGAACCCCTTCCCGCCATGCAAGCGAACGTCGATGCAGCCCAAGCCAAATACGATGAGGCCCACAACCGGACAAGCGGCCTTCAGGCAGAATTAAATAAGGCAATCGACGACGGAGCTTCTAACGAAACTATTAAGCAGTTGCGAAGTGAGATCATGTCGGCAGAAAGGCGAGAAAAATCTTGTGAAGATGATCTTCACCACTGCCAACGCCGGCTCGAAAGCCAGGAAAGACAGGTTCAGTATTTCGAAAGTGAGGCAGAGGAAGCCAAAGCCCACATCGATGAGGACGTAGCCAAGCGAGATGCGCTCCTCGGCGATTTGGAAAAGGCGCAAGCGGCCTATGACGACGCCTGCAAGGCATACGAAGAGGCGAAAGCCGCGGCAGACAAGGCCGCCTCGCCCGAGATAGCGAAACCCGCCGAGACGACAAAACCCTCCAGCTCAGCGCAGCCGGCCGAAACGGCACAGCCCGCCAGCTCGCCCGCGACCGGCAAATACGCTCCATCGAGCTCCACCAAGCAAGCAAATGCAGACGGCAAGCTTGCAAATACGGGCGACACGACGCCTAGTGCAATCGTACTCGCAGGAATCGCCGCCGCAGCTACACGCCGCATCAAGAACTCAAAATAGCCGACAGAGCATTCTGCCTTCACCAATCCACAAGCCCAGCGACAAAAGGAGGCCCGTTTCCCCAACCCAGGGAAACGGGC
>CAJJZM010000113.1:0-5961 GCA_905197595.1 uncultured Collinsella sp. | reverse complement strand
GATGAGCGCGAGCTTCCTCGCGGCCAAAAAGCGTTCGGACGAAACGCTCGCCAAGCTGGAGGCCAAGCCGTCGTCCTTCACCATGTTGACCGGCGACCGCCCGACCGGCCGCCTGCACCTCGGCCACTACTTCGGCTCCATCAAGGAGCGCGTGGCCATGCAGAACCGCGGCGTGAACACCAACATCATCATCGCCGACTACCAGGTCATCACCGACCGCGACACCACCGAGCACATCCAGGACAACGTGTACAACATGGTCATGGACTACCTTGCCTGCGGCATCGACCCCGACAAGACCATGATCTACGCGCACTCCGCCGTGCCCGCCGCAAACCAGCTCATGCTGCCGTTCCTGTCGCTGGTCTCCGAGGCCGAGCTGGCACGCAACCCCACCGTCAAGGCCGAGATGGAGGCCTCGGGCCACGAGCTCACCGGCCTTCTGCTCACCTACCCGGTGCACCAGGCCTGCGACATTCTGTTCTGCAAGGGCAACGTGGTGCCGGTCGGCCGCGACCAGCTGCCGCACATCGAGCTCACCCGCACCATCGCCCGTCGCTTTAACAACCGCTACGGCAAGGTGTTCCCCGAAGTCGACGCGCTGCTGTCCGAGACCCCGCTGCTGCCCGGCCTGGACGGTCGCAAGATGAGCAAGAGCTACGGTAACGCCATCAACATCTCGATGACCGCCGAGGAGACGGCCAAGCGCATCAAGAAGAGCCAGACCGACTCCGAGCGCATGATCACGTTTGATCCCGAGAACCGCCCCGGCGTGTCCGGCCTGCTTTCGACGGCCGCCATCTGCACCGGTCGTTCCGAGGTCGAGATCGCCGAGGAGATCGGCATGGGCGGCTCCGGCCAGCTCAAGAAGTACGTGACCGAAGCCGTCAACGAGTACTTCGCGCCGATCCGCGAGCGTCGCCAGCGCTACGAGAACGACCTGGATTACGTCAAGGACGTACTGCACGAGGGCAATCGCCGCGCCAACGAGATCGCCGAGCAGACCCTGGCCGAGGTTCAGGACGCCATGGGCATGGTGTACTAGGCAAAGCGCTTTCGCACAACATAGACGGTGAGATTAGATTTCTCCCCGAAACAGGAACAGGCCCGCTGGCAGTTAGTTGCCAACGGGCCTGTTCCCGAAGTACACCGTTGAATCGCACAGAGGGGAGGAATGCGAATCAAACTCAACAGGGCAGGCTTTTTCATCGCCTATTGCCTGCTCCGTTGCTGAATACAATATAGTTCACCGTGGTTTACTTTGTAGCGTCAATATGTCCCTCATAGCTTCTCCATAAGTTAGCTCAGGTAAACTAGAACCACCACAAAGGGGACAGGCACCTTTGTGGTGGTTTTAACCACGGCAGAGCCGCTAGAGCCCTGCAGGCCAGCGACAGGCGGCCAAGTCGACGTGCATGTCGTCCTTAAACGCCACACCCTCCCCTAGCAAAAGCTCACGTTGAGCATCGGGACCGCCAAAAGCAAAACCATCGCATATGCGGCCATCGGCAAACACCACGCGGTGACAGGGAATCTCGCCGGGGCGCGGATTGCCATGCAGGGCATACCCCACGTACCGCGCACTTCGTGGACGTCCAGCAAGCAGCGCCACCTGACCATACGTGGCGACCATCCCCTCGGGAATCTGCTCGACCACCTCGTACACCCGCTCAAAAAAGCCCTCAGACGCCATTGCTCGCTCCCTTCCACCCGGAATAGCATAAACCACCACAAAGGTGCCTGTCCCCTTTGTGGTGGTTTTGGCAGGTGGGCTAGTTAACGGGCTGGAAGAAGGCTACGGCTACGGCGCCGGGGCCTACATGGGTGCCGATGGTGGCGCCGATGGTGTGAACGGGCAGTTCGCCCTCGGTGTGGCCAGCCCACAGTGCCGCGCTGTCCTCGATATACTTCTTGAGCACCGCATCCGAAAGGCCCGTATAGCCGAGCGCCAGCGGCATGGAAAAGTCGATGCCGCCCGCCTTTTCGACCTTCTGGTTGAGCAGGTTACGTCCGTTCTTGGAACCGCGCGCCTTGCCCAGCTGCACGATCAGACCGTCCTCGGCAGCCACCACGGGCTTTACGTTGAGCAGCGTACCCACGGCACCGGCCGCAGCAGACAGGCGACCGCCGCGCACCAGGTACTCCAACGTCTCGAGCAGGCCGATGACGACCACGCGGTCGCGCACGGCCTCGACAGCCGCCGCAACCTGAGCCGCGCCCTGGCCCTCGTCCACCAGGCGCAGCGCATACTCGACCAGCACGCGCTCGCCCAAGGTCACGTTATTGCTGTCCACGACGAACATGTCGCCGCCCGGCGCCTCGGCAAGTGCCGTACGAGCACTCTGGTTGGTGCCCGAGAGCTTGGCTCCCACGGTAATAATCACGGCCTCATCGCCGGCCTCACGCGCTTCGGCAATCGCCTGCGAAAAGGCGTACGGGTTGACCTGACCAGTCATGGGCAGCTCATCGCGCTCCACGAGCATCTCGTAAAAGTGCTGGTGGTCAATGTCGACGCCGTCCATGTATACATCGGTGCCAAAGGTGACGGACAGCGGCAAAACAGACAGCGCCGGGTGCTCCACCGGCGACATATCGCTTGCAGAATCGGTAATAATGCGAACGGACATAACGAATCCTTTCTTGCGCAGGTCTCGCGCAGGGAATTATGACAACAATGTCCCGGCACGGCGTGCGCGCTCAAACGGGACGATGCAGTTGTTGGCTGAACGCTAGCGCCAGCGCGGCTCTAGATCTCGCGCAGGGTGTTGAGGATCGTGCGCAGCGACGCATACATCTGCTCGCGCTGCTCCACGCCCATGGCCTTGCCGGTGGTATCGAGCACCTCGCGAATGATGCGATCGGCCTCGCTCATGCTCTCGCCGCCCAGGGCAGTCAGGCGCACCGGGGCACGGTACTTGACGGCCGCATCACCCGAGTCGTCAACTTCGACGTAGCCGCCCTCCTCCAGATGTGCCAGTGTGCGCGAAACGGCGGCGCGGGTAACGCCGGCCATGCGGGCGAGGTCGGCGCCAGTCAGGCCGTCCTTGCTGCGCTCAAGATAGTACAGGCACATGACATCGGAGCCCTTAAGGCCGAGCCTTGCGCCTTCGGACGTCTTGATGCGCTGAATCTCCTTGTAGAGGCCACTGATCAGTCCGACAAAGTCCTCAAAACGTGTCTCGTCGTTCTGCTGCATGGTGACGACCACCTTTCGCTTACATGATGCTAACGGGTAAACATCTTAGCCGCATGTCCGAACCTCCGTACCCGAATATCCCATTTGTTAACCCATCAACATAAAAACCACCACAAAGGGGACAGGCACCTTTGTGGTGGTTTTGAACCTCAATAAGTTCTAGGCGTCGCTACAGCTCCACGCAAGGATTGTCGCGGGTCACAAGGGTCTTAACGACAACCGTCGCTCCCAGATAGCGCTCGAGCAGCTCGGCCAAGCGATCGATGGCGGCCTGGCAGTCCCCCATCCGCTCGGGCTCCACGCACTCAATCGCCAAAAATGCGTCCGCCGAATCGTCGGACAGCGCCGTGCGAACGCCATCGCGCCAGTTCCAGCAACGGCACACGGCGCCCGCATCATCGATGTAGGCAAGCTCGCCGGGCAGCGTCGGATCATCCGCCTCCTCGCCAAGTGGCAAGAACGCGTCGCCGCCGTTGGTCACCTTCAAGCGAAGGTCTCCCTCAATCGCATGCAAATCCTCGCCGCCAACAGGCAGCGCATAGGTCAACGACACCGTGTTGTAGATATCCACCGCCGGCGTGATATGACCGACCGGCTTGCCCTTGAGCACGCGCTTGAGCAAGTTCTCGATCGAGCAGCGGACGCCCTTTTTGGTCTTAAACAGGCGATAGGCCTCGCGCCATGCCTTGACCGGCGCATTCTCGCTGATCGTGTCGCTGGTCAGGTGGCGCTCCGCAACGATGTTGGCACGGTCGAGCAACGCGGCAATCGCATCCACGTCCTCCTGGGGAATCTGAGCCGCAGGCTTCATGCCCTTTACGACCACGACGCCGACCGCCGCCTGTGGAAACAGCTCCCAAAACGAATCCTCGGCAATAAAGCTTTTCATACGCTCTCCCTTCATTGTGTGTGCCCGAGCCCGGACACCTAAACAAAAAGCGCCCTCACAACGGCCACCTTCAAAGTCCTATGATGCCGCCACAAGAGCGCTTACGCTGCCCCCATCCGGAGAAGGGGGCGATATGTCAGGCGTATTGTAACCTGGGTCATCCGCGTGAGTAAAACCAACACAAAGGTGCCTGTCCCCTTTGTGTTGGTTTTGGGTCGAAGGCGACGCTAGTGGCGGAGTCCCAACAGGCCGCGGCCGCGATGACGGGCGTCGGCGGACACCTGGGCGTGCGGGCCGGCGGCCTTGACGGACTCGGGCAGGTGCGAGTACTTCTTTTCGAAGTTCTCCTCGAACATCACGGCCAGGTTGTGCGCTGCCTCGTCGTAGCGTGCGGTGCTCTGCCAGTACTGGCGCGGCACCAAGATGCCGTCGGGCACGCCATGGCACGTGGTGGGAATGTCGACGTTAAAGATATCGTCATGCACGAACTCGCTGTCCTCGATGGCACCGTCGAGGGCACGGGCCACCAGGGCGCGTGTGTAGGCAAGCTCGATGCGATGGCCCACGCCGTATCCGCCACCAATCCAGCCGGTGTTGACCAGGTAGACACGTGTGCGGCCGTCGGCGATGCGCTCGCCGAGCATCTTAGCGTAGACCATAGGGTCGAGCGGCATAAACGGCTCTCCGAACAGCGAGGAGAACGTGGGCGTGGGCTCGGTGACGCCGACCTCGGTGCCGGGGATCTTGGCCGTAAAGCCCGTCACAAAGTGATACATGGCGGCATCGGCCGTCAGGCGCGAGATGGGCGGCAGCACGCCAAAGGCGTCGCAGGTCAAAAACAGCACGACGCTTGGAGTGGTGCCCATGCCCTTGGTCCACGCGTTGGGGATATGCTCGACGGGATATGCCACGCGCGTGTTGTGCGTGACCGAGACGTCATCGTAGTTGGGCTTACGGCTCTCGTCGAGCACCACGTTTTCACAGATGGCGCCAAAGCGAACAGCGTTGAAGATCTCGGGCTCGTGGAACGCGTCCAGGCCCTCGCACTTGGCGTAGCAGCCGCCCTCGACGTTAAAGATGCCCATGTCGGACCAGCCGTGCTCGTCGTCGCCGATCAGCAGGCGCGTGGGGTTGGCCGAAAGCGTGGTCTTGCCGGTGCCCGACAGGCCGAAGAACACCGCGGTCTCGTGCGTGACGGGATCCATGCTGGCGGAGCAATGCATAGGCAGAACGTCGTCCTCGACGGGCAGCAAGTAGTTCATGACACTGAAGATGGACTTTTTGATCTCGCCGGAGTAACCGGTGCCGGCGACCAGAATCACGCGCTCCTGGAAATTGATGACCACGGCAGCGCTGGAGTTGAGGCCCTTGATGGCGGGATCGCACTGGTAGCCCGGCGCGGCGAGCACACAGAAGTCCGGCTCGCCGGTGCGCGCGATTTCGCGGGCAAGCGGGCGGGCGAGCATCTGCTTAATGAAGAGTGCCTGGCTGGCGCGCTCGCAGGCGACGAGCAGTCGGCGCGTGTGGTTGCGGTCGGCGCCGGCCATGCCGCGGGTGACGAACACGTCGCGCTCGTTGAGGTAGTCGACGATGCCGGCCTTGATGGTCTCGTAGCTCTCGATCGAAAGCGGTCGGTTGACGGCGCCCCAGGCGATCTTGTCGTGCACGTCGGGCGTGTCAACGATAAAGCGGTCATTGGGGGAACGACCAGTGCGCTCCCCCGTCTCGATCACCAGCGCGCCGTTGGATGCCATGCGGCCTTCTTCGCGGCGGATAGCGTGCTCGACGAGCTCCGCGGCGGGTAGATCGACCAGCAGACGGGGCTGATTCTCGGCGGGATCTTCGACCAGCGTAATACCAAAGTTGGACAAAACAT
>CAJJZM010000112.1:0-6047 GCA_905197595.1 uncultured Collinsella sp. | reverse complement strand
CAGCGTCGGGCAGTTACGGCGTTTGGTAAAACGCCGTAACTTAAACAGCCTGTGCCAGCTTCTCGGCACGCTCGGCGGCGGCGAGCGCCTCGATGACGGTGCCGAGCTGGTCGCCCAGGAGGACGCCATTGTAGGTGGAGTTGAAACCGATGCGGTGATCGGTCACGCGGTCCTGGGGCTGGTTGTAGGTACGGATCTTCTCGGAACGGTTGCCGTGGCCGATCTGGCTCTGGCGCTCGGCACCAAGCTCTGCCTGCTGCTTCTCGAGTTCCATCTCGTACAGACGGGCGCGCAGCATCTGCATGCAGACCTCGCGATTCTGAATCTGGGAGCGCTGCTCCTGCGACTGCACCACGGTATTGGTGGGCAGGTGGGTGATGCGCACGGCGGAGTAGGTGGTGTTAACGCACTGACCGCCAGGGCCCGAAGCGCAGTAAGTGTCGATGCGCAGGTCAGACTGGTTGATCTGGACGTCGATCTCCTCGGCCTCGGGAAGCACGGCGACGGTTGCCGTGGAGGTCTGGATACGGCCCTGGGACTCGGTCTTGGGAACGCGCTGGACACGGTGTACGCCGGACTCGAACTTCATGACGGAGTAGACGCGGTCGCCCTCGACCTTGAACTCGATGGACTTAAAGCCGCCGGCCTCGCTGGGGCTGGAATCGAGCACGGTGGTCTTCCAGCCACGCGACTCGCAAAAGCGCTGATACATCTTGTACAGGTCGCCGGCGAAGATGGCCGCCTCGTCGCCACCGGCGGCGGAGCGAATCTCGACGATGGTGTTCTTGTCGTCGTTGGGGTCGCTCGGGATGAGCATGTACTTAATGTCTTCCTCGAGCTGGGGAAGCTTGGCCTCGTTTTCGGAGATGTCCATCTGGAGCATCTCCTTCTCATCGGCATCGGTAGTATCGTGGAGCATTTCCTTGGCAGCCTCGATGTCATCGAGCGCGCCGATGTACTCGCGCGAGGCGGCGATGAGGTCGGACTGGTGCGCGTACTCCTTGTTGAGACGCGTGAACTCCTTGATGTCGGAGGCAACGGCCGGGTCGGAAAGCTTCTTCTCGAGCTCCTCATAGGCCTTGATGATCTTTTCGAGCTTGTCGCGCATGGCGGGACTCCTTTATATGCGTGAAGGTGAAAATCGGCAGAATTGATGGGGCGCATGGCGCCACTGCGGGGGTAAGCCCAGCTAGAGCATGTCGATCTTCAGATACATGCGCATCCCTTCGCGTGTGGGGTACATAGTTGCGATCTAACCCATACATGATAGCGTGCGCAGGCAAACCTGCATATAACCCGCACGGAATGAGTGGACGTAGCCGTTGGGTACGTTCCTTAACGACTAGTCGTTTAAGAGCGTCCCCAACGGCTAACAAAGGGACTGTCGCTTTGTCAGATTCTAGAGCGTGTGGAGTAGGGCGATGAGGAAGCGTACGCCCTGGAGGTAGGCGCGGCGGGTGATGCGCTCGTTGGTGCCGTGGACGCCGCGGTCGCACTCGTCATCGTCGACCACAAACGCCGAAAAACGAATGCATTCGGAGCAAATGTGCTGGTAGTTGGCAGCGTCGGTCGCGCCGATCACGGTCGAGGGAACGATACCGATAGGAGCTCCGCCCGCCGCTGATGATCCGTTTTCCTCCGTCCCCTTTGGATCGCGGAAATAGCGGGCGGCGATGGAGCGAACCGCCTCGAGGCCGGGACCACCGATGCGCGGGGACGGCGAGGGCTCGGAGCTGCCGGGGCCCAGCTCCACTTCGACACGACCGGCAAGGTCCGCCCCGGCAACCGCCTCACGGCAGCGCGCCACAATGTCGGCCACGCCCGTGCCCTCGAGCATGCGGAAGTTGATATTGGCCCACATATCCTGTGGCATCACGTTGGCGCCGGTGCTGCCACCCTCGATCTGCGTGGGCGCGCAGGTGGTCGTCACCAGCGGATAGAGCTTCTTGCTGGCGAGGCAGTCGCGGACAATGACGTCCCCGTTGGCGGCAATCTCATCCGCCGTGTAGAGCCCCAGCTCGACGAGCTGTGCGGCAAGCAGATCGGTCACGCGCGTCGGCCACTCGATATCGCAGATTGCGGCGATAGCGCGGCTCAGTACCTCGAGCGATGTGCCGCCGTAGGGGTTGGACGAATGCCCGCCCTCACTCTTCGTCTTGAGCACAATATCGGCGTAGCCCTTCTCGGCAAGGTCGGCATGCATAAGCCAGCCCTCGCCCGCGCCGTACTCGGCAGCCGAAACAATACGGTAGTCACCCTCGTCGATCAGGTATTCAAGTTCAATACCGCGCTCCTCGAGCACGCGACCGATCGCCCGCGCGCCGTACTGCGTGGTTTCCTCGTCCTGGCCAAAAGCCAGCAGCAGGGTTCGCTCGTGCTCCCAGCCGTGCGTCAACGCATACTCAACCGCCTCGAGAATACCTGCGACCTGGTCTTTCATGTCGATAGCGCCGCGACCCCAAATGTAGGTGTCGTCCACCTGTCCGCTAAAGGGGGCGTGCGTCCAGTCGGCCTCGGTACCCGGCACCACGGGGACCACGTCCATGTGGCCCATGAGCATGACGGGTTTGAGGGCGGAGTCGGAACCGCCAAGCGTCACCAACAGCGAATGGCCGACAAGCTCGACCTCGCCCGCCGCAAATACGTGCGGCCAGGCCTGCTGCATATACGCGCGCAGGTCGTCGAAGGGCTGCCAATCCACCGCCTCGGCATCCATGCTCGAAATGGTCGGAAACGACAGCACGCGGCCCAAGTGCTCGCACGCGCCGGCCTCGTCTATATCGGCAAAATCGTCCTCATGCGCAAAGAAGCGCCAAACCTCGGCCATGACATCCTTTCGATTGTGACGACAAAGGCCGCCCCACGGGAGCGGCCCTGCAACGTAAGCGTTTGCGGTCGGTTATTTGTCCTCGAGATAGCGAGAGAGGAACTCACGAGTGCGCTGGTGTTTGGGGTTGCCGAAGAGCTCGGCCGGCGCGGCATCCTCGAGCACCACGCCCTTGTCCATAAAGACCACGCGGTCGGACACCGTGCGGGCAAAGGCCATCTCGTGCGTGACGACGACCATGGTCATGCCGTCGGCGGCGAGCTTGCGCATGACCTCGAGCACCTCGCCCACGATCTCGGGGTCGAGCGCGGAGGTCGGCTCGTCGAACAGCATGATCTGCGGATTCATACATAGGGCACGAGCGATGGCCACGCGCTGTTTTTGACCACCGGACAGGCGACCAACGGCGGCGTGCGCGAACTTTTCGAGTCCCACGCTCGTCAGATGCTCCATCGCGACCTTCTCGGCCTCGGCCTTGCTCATCTTTTTGAGCGTGACGGGCGCGAGCGTGCAGTTGTCGAGCACGTCCATGTTGTTGAACAGGTTGAAGCCCTGGAACACCATGCCGATGTCCTCGCGCAGTTTATTGATATTGCAGCGCTCGGCAGTAAGGTCCTGACCGTGGAACCAGATATGGCCCGCGTCCGGGGTCTCGAGCAGGTTAAGGCAGCGCAGAAACGTCGACTTGCCCGAGCCCGAGGCGCCGATGATGGTGACGACCTCGCCGGGATTGACGGACAAGTCGATGCCCTTGAGTACCTCGAGTGAGCCAAAGCTCTTGCGCAGGCCCTCGACGCGGATAAGCGGCTCTTGGTTTTGCACGGCTGCCGCAGTGCCGGTAGTGGCGGTATCTGCCATGATGATTCTCCTCGTCTTAAGCCTAGTTAGAGCTGGGCAGCGTGGCAGGAGCCTCGGCGCCGAGCTTTTTGCCAAAGGCCTCGAGCAGGCGGCTCGCCACGAGCGTCAGGATCAGATAGACCACGAGCGCCACGCAGTAGACCTCCATCTGGCGGTAGTACACGCCGGCGACGGTGGTGGTGGCGTACATGAGGTCGAACACGCCGATGACCGAGAGCACCGACGAGTCCTTGATGTTGATGATGAGCTCGTTGGTGAGCGCCGGGATCGCGTTTTTAATACCCTGAGGGAACACGACCTTGCGCATAGCCTGCCACTGCGACAGGCCCAGCGAGCGCGCTGCCTCGGCCTGGCCGGGATCGATGGACTCGATGCCGCCGCGCAGGACCTCCATCATGTAGGCGGTAGAGTTGAGCGAGATGGTGACGAGGCCGGCGGTGAAGGTACTCCAGATCTGGTTGGCCTGGGCGGTCTCGAAGCCCATGCCGCGCAGAACGGTAAAGCCCGCGTAATAGATGAGCAGGCCCTGGACCATCATGGGCGTGCCGCGCACGACGGTGGAATAGACGGTCGCAAAGCCTCGGCCAATGCTCTTAAAGAAGCGCACCAGGTCGTTGTCGACGCGATCGAAGGTCTGGGTGCGCAAGAACACAAAGAGCAGCGCCAAGAAGAAGGCGATGACCGTGCCGAAGGTGGCAAGCGCGATGGTGATCTCGATACCGCGGATAAAGAAGTCGCCGCTCTTGTAGGTCATGTAGACCAAGCTCGACAGAAAGTCGCTGGGATTGGAGTCCGAGACAATGCTCACCTGCACCAGGTCGACAAACGACATGACGCAGCGGTCGATAAAGAAGATCGCCGCGATGGCAACCACGACATAGCTGCCCAGGCGCGCGCCGCGACGGAAACGCTCGGATGCAAACGGCGACGTTTCGCGATAGTCGCTCCAGTGCATAACCTTGGTGACGAGCGCTGCCGCCGACACGACGATCCAGGCCCAAAGAATCGCCCAAAGGCAATCCTGGAAGATGCCGGTGGGCGCCAAAAAGCTCAGCGGCGTGGGGTTGCGCTGGCTAAATGCCAAGCCGAGCGCCGCGATAACGCTCGTGCCCAGGTACACATAACGGTGGTCGGCCTTGATAAAGGAGGCCAGACGATTGATGCCTTTCATGCTGCCTCCCTATGCCGGCTGACGGTCGAGGCACGCGTCCCACATCTGGTCGCGCTCCTCCTGGCTGATGCCCTTGAGTGTCTTGTCGATGAGCTTAAGCAGTTTGTCCGATCCCTTGCGGCAACCGACATTCGCCGTGACCTCCTGCTTAAAGCCCTCGCCCTCGGCAAAGTGGATGGGGACGATACCGGGATTTTGGGCCATATAGCCCTTTTCGTTCTCAGTGTTGTAGGTCACGGCGTCGCACGTGCCCTGCAGCAGATTCGAGAACACCGTGGGGACCGAATCGACCGGGTTCTTGTGCACAACGCCCGGAATCTCGTCGATGACGGTATCGAGCATGGTGTCCTTTTGGCCGAGCACCGTGGCACCGCTGAAGTCGCTGAGCTTGGTGGCGTTTTGGTAGGGCGAGCCCTCTTTTACGAACAGGCCAAAGTAGCCAATGAAGTACGGGGCGGAAAAGCCGACGGACTCCTCGCGCTCGGGCGTGGCGCTCATGCCGGCGATGATGAGGTCAATCTGGCCGTTGTTGAGCGAGTCGATAAGGCCCGAGAAGCTCTGCTTGACGGCAACGGGCTCGCCGCCGAGGGCCTTGCAGACGATCTTGGCGATCTGCACGTCGTAGCCGTCGGCATAGGCGCCCTGCACGTTGTCGATGGGGATCGTGAACTCGCTGGCCTCGGAGACCTGCCAGTTGTACGGGGCGTAGGCTGCCTCCATGCCAATGCGGATCTTGTCCTTGCCGATAACGGAATCGGACAGGTCGTCGCGACCGCCGCCCGTCGTGGGCTGAACCGCCTTGAGCGTGGACGGGCGCTGGCAGCCGGCGAGCGCGCCGGCGACGACAGAAGCGCTCGCAGCGAGAGCGCTACCCAAGAAGATGCGACGACTGCACACCGGCTGTGGATGCGCGTCGCGTTGATGGGGAGAATGCATAATCTGCCTTCCCTGTTGAATCGTATGCTGACGACTTAACAGGATATACGCCAGCGACCAGCAGCGCAGCACAAGCTCGAAAAATTAATAGACACACGGTAGTCATTGGGAGCGTCGATGTTTTGGCAATGCCAGCGAGCGACGTCCAGAGCGAACAAGTTGGCATGAAAAAGGCGAGGCATAGACCTTCTGGTCATGCCGTGCCTTTTGAATGGCAAATTGTCGCTCTGGGCGGCTCGCAGCGTCGACCGGCCC
>CAJJZM010000111.1:0-6307 GCA_905197595.1 uncultured Collinsella sp. | reverse complement strand
TTTCGTAGATTCCGCACGCAAAGAAAGCCACTTAATGTGGCTTTCGTCTTGCGCAGGACCTGACCGAGCGAAAAGTTATCCCGTGCCGCCCGGCCAGGCCCGATGGGACGGCTACCGAGCCGCCAAGATGGCGTCGATGAGCGTCAGTACGCCCCCGTCGTTGTTGCTCGGAATGCGCCACTTGGCGTGCGCGTTCATGTGCTCCTCGGCATTGTCCACGATAAAGCTGTGCCCGACGCGCTCGAGCATGGGGATGTCGTTGTAGGTGTCGCCCACGGCGGCAGCATCGGCAATATCGATGCCCAGGTGCTCGCACAGGTGAGCGACGCCGGCGCCCTTGTCGACGCCCAGGTTCATAAAGTCGATCCACTCGCGCCCGGCGTTGGTGACGTAGAGCTTGTCCGAGAACTCGGGGCTATAGGTCTCGCGGAAAGCGGGCTCGGCGTCGTAGCCGGGGAAGAAGACCGATATCTTGTTGGACTCGAAATCAATGCCCTCAAAGCTGTCGACGTAGTTGATTGTGTTGTAGTAGACGCTGATCTCGTCGTGGTATTGATGGTCGCGGGCAAGCACGTAGAACTCGTCGAAGCAGCACAGGACGGGGACAGCGCGAGGATCCTCCGAGGCACGGCTCAAGACCTGCTGATACAGCTCCACGTCAATATTGCTCTTATAGATATAGCTGCCGCGGTAGATAACGCAGGCTCCATTGTCGGGGCAAAAAGCAAGGCGGTTCTTAATGCTCTCGAACATTTCTTCGAGTTTTGGGGCGGGGCGTCCGCTGGCGGGGCAGAACACGATGCCAGCCTCGGCGAGCTTGTCTAGGCGCTCATCAAGACCCTGCGGCAACACGCGCTCGTCGGTGAGAAGCGTCTTGTCCATATCAACGGCGAGAATTTTAATGCTTCCAATATTGGTGTCCGATTCGTAAGTTTGCATAAAAGCGCGCCTTTCGTTTCGAAATTGTTTCAGACGTTATAATCATCAACCAGTAACCGAGCGTATTGTCGCAGGAACGGGGCGTATTTGCACCACGCTTCACAAAGTAATGAAAAAAAATTTCAGAAATTTGAATTTGTCGCTTGCGCAGCGTGCACTTTATCGTAATATAGCGAACATCGAAAACGGAGACGGCAGAAGAGCCGTTTACCGAGGAAAAGGTACCGTTTGCGATATTTGAATTGCGCCCGGCGATACGTGAAAGGAGAGGCAGATGCAGTTCGTAAAGATCATCACCACTGCAGACAATGCCATCCGACGCCAGCGCGCAATTTCCCGACGACGATAACAATCGTCTCTGTCTGCATGGGGCGCAATGCCTCAACAGAGTCATTTTGAGGTCGTTGGGTTTAAGCACGACTTAGCCGCATGTTTCTAGGGCATGCCTGTGATGCATTCTGCTGAATAACCTGATATTGCACGGTTTTTGACCTCAAGGTGACTTGCAACTGACCGATGTTCTAACTAGCTACCAAGGGCGAAAGGAAACAGCCATGAGCAAGGAAAAAGTCGTTCTCGCATATTCCGGTGGTCTTGATACATCCGTATGTGTCAAGTGGCTCCAGGACGAGAAGAATCTCGATGTCGTTTGTGTCTGCGGCAACGTGGGCCAGGAAGAGACCGGACTGGATGCCAAGAAGCAGAAGGCGCTCGACCTGGGCGTTCTCGATTGCCAGGTGCTCGACCTGCGCGACGAGTTCTCCGATGAGTTCCTGACCAAAGCCATCGCAGCAAACTCCATGTACGAGAACAAGTACCCGCTGCTCTCCGCCCTGTCTCGCCCGCTGCTTGCCAAGAAGCTTGTTGAGGTCGCCCACGAGTTTGGCGCGACCTACGTCGCCCACGGCTGCACCGGCAAGGGGAACGACCAGGTCCGTTTTGAGGCCGCCGTCAAGGCCCTCGACCCCGAGCTCAAGGTTATCGCCCCGGTTCGCGAGTGGGACCTGAAGTGCCGTCCCGACGAGGTCGCCTATGCCCACGCCCACAACGTGCCGGTTCCCGAGGGTGCCAACGACAACCCCTACTCCATCGACGACAACCTGTGGGGTCGTGCCATTGAGTGCGGTCACCTGGAGGATCCCTGGAACGAGCCGCTCGACGACGCTTGGGTTATGACCAAGAACCCCGAGGACACGCCCGACACTCCGACCTACACCGAGATTGAGTTTGAGGCCGGCAAGCCCGTCGCCGTCGACGGCAAGAAGATGAAGCTCTCCGAGATCGTCATCGCCCTCAACAAGATCTCCGGCGACAATGGCTTTGGCCGCCTCGATCTGGTCGAGGATCGCCTGGTGGGCCTTAAGAGCCGCGAGTGCTACGAGGTTCCCGGAGCCCTGACGCTCATCACCGCCCACAAGGCGCTCGAGGACATCTGCGTCGAGGGCGACCTGCTCAAGACCAAGATCAAGCTCGAGCAGGATTGGGCCACCGCCGTGTACAACGGCCAGTGGTACAGCCCGCTCAAAAACGCTCTCGATGCCTTTATGGCCGATACCCAGAAGTTCGTGACCGGCACTGTCCGTCTGAAGTTCTTTAAGGGCAACTGCCATGTCGTCGGCCGCAAGAGCCCCTTCAGCCTCTACGACTACGGTCTGGCTACCTACGACCGCGACACCACGTTTGACGAGAAGGCCAGCGCCGGCTTTATCGAGATCGATACGCTGTCGCTTAAGACGTGGGCAAAGGTCCAGGGCCCCAGCTCTGCTGCCGCCCAGGCCTAGCGCCTCCTTCCCTTGGTATCCGCGCGGCCCATCCGCGTGATACATAACGGGCGCACGGGGTCCCTACCTTTCGTTATGCTTGCTGACACTTCTTAACATCGGTGGCCCCTACGTTCCGCCCGCATATATGATGCCGCGTCTGCGGCTGAGTCCGAGCCCCGCCGGGGTTGTCCGGCGGGGCTCCTTCTATCAATTTGGCGGCTCTGCGCCTATATATATGAGGAGTATCCATTATGTTCAATGCTATCGCGCATGCTTTACTTGCCCTCGCGCCCGAGTTCGATGCTGCAAGGGTCGAGGACGTCCCTATGAGCCTGAAGGCCTGGATCGATAGTTCGCAGGGCAACATCCGGAGGGAGACGTTGGGCGCCAAGTGCATGGCGCGTCACTTCTTTACAAATTAGCTACATGGCTCCGCACACGGTGGGGAATGTGTAAAACTAGCGGTTGAAAAATCGCTTTAGCGACAGGGCGCATTGCTTTGGGCGCTTGTTTTGGTATTTGGAGAAAGGGGACGGTTCCATGGCTCTTTGGGGCGGTCGTTTTGAGGCAGGCGTGGCCGAGGTCACGCAGGAGTTTGGCGCGTCGCTGCCGGTCGACAAACATCTCTATAAGCAGGATATCGCCGGCTCTAAGGCGCATGCCAAAATGCTGGCGGCCCAGGGCATCATCAGTGCCGAGGACGAGCAAGCGATTGCCAAGGGCCTGACTGGAATCGAACAGGATATCGATGCCGGCAACTTCACCTTCGACATCAACGACGAAGACATTCATATGTCTATCGAGAGCGAGCTGACGCGTCGCATCGGCGAGGCCGGTAAGCGCTTGCATACCGGACGTTCGCGCAACGACCAGGTGGCGACCGACACACGCCTGGGCGTCAAGGCGCTGGCCAAGGAGCTCATGGAGGCCAATCTTGAGCTGCGCCATGTGCTGGTGGATGCGGCTAAGAAGTACGACAAGGTGATTCTGCCGGGCTACACGCACATGCAGCATGCTCAGCCCGTACTGCTGTCGCATCATCTGCTGGCGTATTCCTGGATGTTCGCGCGCGACTTTACGCGCCTGAAGGCCGCCTTTGATGCCGCCGACAACTGCCCGCTGGGTGCTGCCGCGCTTGCCGGCACGAGCTATCCGCTCGATCGCCAGATGACGGCTGCCGAACTTGGCTTTGCGGGTGTGATCCCTAATTCGCTCGACGCTGTTTCCGATCGCGATTTCCTGCTCGATCTGCATTACGCCGGCTCCGTTATGGCTATGCACCTGTCGCGTCTTTCCGAGGAGATCGTGCTGTGGTCGAGCTCCGAATTTGGCTTCATCACGCTTTCCGACTCCTACTCCACCGGCTCGTCCATCATGCCGCAGAAGAAGAACCCCGACTTTGCCGAGCTTATCCGCGGCAAGAGCGGCCGAGTCTATGGCAACCTGGTGCAGCTGCTCGTGACCATGAAGGGCTTGCCGCTCGCTTATAACAAGGACTTGCAGGAGGACAAGGAGGGCGCGCTCGATACTGCCCATACGCTCATGCAGTGCCTGTCTGTTATGGCCGGTATGATTTCGACCTGGACCGTTAACGAGGATGCCATGGCGCGCGAGTGCGGCGTGGGGCACCTTGCCGCCACCGATGTTGCCGATTACCTGGCCAAGCGTGGTCTGCCGTTCCGCGAGGCGCATGCCGTGGTGGGCCATCTGGTCCTGATGTGCGAGAAGCGTGGCTGCAATCTTGAGGACCTGCCGTTTGAGGTGTTCCAGGAGGCAAGCCCGCTCTTTGAGCGCGATATTACCGAGGCGCTCGACATCCCCTCAATTGTCGCCGCGCGTACGACCGAGGGCGGTACCGCCCCTGCCGCCGTCGCCGTGCAGCTTGAGCGCGCCGAGGCACAGCTCGTGGCCGACGAGGGCGTGTTTGGATCGCTGACCAAGGTCGTCGAGATGGGCCACGGGGTAAAGTAAGGGTTTGGCCGAAGCCGTTTTTGCCATTTATTGAGGAATCGTTTTTTGCTTTACGGGCGTCTGCTGATGTGGGCGTCCGTATTTTGTTGCTATGGGGGAGGGGCTTGTCGAGAAGTTCTGTAGGACCTTTGGGCAGGTTGTGAAGGGGGTACGTTCGCGGGCGGCAACCGACCGTCTGCTCTGCTCGATGCAGTTGATGGGCAGTCGGATGGTACTCTAATCGAGCTTCGAAACAGAAGTGACACATATGGAGCGCTTTAATAAATTGTAGCGTTTCAAGAAACAGCTTTTTGTTTAACTGCAGCTAAAACTCTGTTACGATGCAGTCCAGGCGGGTGCCGGAATGGGACTTGGGCACGCGCGAACCTACTTGAAAGGCTACCTTATGGCTATCGAGAAGACCTTCATCATGATTAAGCCCGACGCGGTGCGCGATCGCAAAATCGGCGAGATTGTTGCTCGCATTGAGCGCAGCGGCCTTGTCATCGAGTGCATGGAGATGACCACGCTCGAGCGCGCTACCGTCGAGGAGCACTACGCCCATCTGGCCGATAAGCCCTTCTTTGGCGGTCTCTGCGACTTTATGACGAGCGGTCCGGTCGTCAAGATGGTCGTTTCCGGTCTCTCCGCTGTCTCCAAGATGCGCAGCCTTATGGGCGCTACCAACCCGCTTGATGCTGCCCCCGGCACCATTCGCGGCGACTTCGCTGTCGATGTCAACGCCAACGTTATCCACGGCTCCGACTGCCTGGAGAACGCCGAGATCGAGATTAAGCGCTTCTTTGGCTAAACCAGCTTTGACTCCTTAAAGCTGTTAGCGTGTGGCTTTGGCGCCGCGAAATTCCAGCCGCGGCGCCCTTTTTATTCCAGTAGATTGTTGGTAAACGCCTAGAAATCTACTAAAGAGCCCCCGTCCGGATGTTTCTTCCGGGCGGGGGCTGGCGTTAGCGTATGGCTTTGTAGGTCTTTAAGCCTCGTCGACGACCTTGAGTCCGCGCGTGTGGTCGATCTCGTTGAGGAGATTGACGCGACGCTCGTGGCGGCCGCCCTCAAACTCGGCGTCGAGCCATTCGTCGACAATCATCTTGGCGAGCTCGGAGCCCACGACGCGAGCGCCAAAGGCGAGCACGTTGGTATTGTTGTGCATGCGGGAGAGCTTGGCGCTGAAGGGCTCGGAGCACACGACGGCGCGAACGCCCTCGACCTTATTGGCGGCCAGGCTGATGCCGACGCCGGTACCGCAGATCAGGATACCCAGGTCGACGTCACCGTTGGCAACGGCCTTACCCACCTTGTAGCCGGCGATGGGGTAGTCAAAGCTCTCGGAGGTGTCGGTGCCAAAGTTCACGACCTCGCAGCCGCGCTCCTTCAGGTGCTCGGAGATGATGTTCTTGAGCTCGACGGCGGCGTGGTCGTTACCGATACCGATCTTCATGGATGGTTCCTCTCTGGTCTGTGCGGCGCAAATGCTAAAGGTTTTACCGCGTTCGACTGCATGATAGCGCGACTTTTGTGTAAACGCTCGGGCGTTTTTTGGTCAAACGCTTTAGCATGCAACAAGACCAGCTTCTCATGAATAATTCCTCCGGTTTGCGTTTGAGCGGCGTCCGCCGGAACCATGGTTGCGGTTTTTG
>CAJJZM010000110.1:0-6377 GCA_905197595.1 uncultured Collinsella sp. | reverse complement strand
ACGGGTCTGGTGACCGAAGTGGCAGCCGGCCTCGAGCAGGGTGCGGATATTAATCTTGGTAGCCATGTTAAACCTCCTGTGGTTTGCCTCCGCGCGGGGTCATCCTCCAAAACCAACCCGGACATGTGCTACCAAAGCCCGGGCACCACGGTATGAAGTAGCCGCGCGTGCGTGATAAAAACCTGTTGCCGTGAAGCAACCCGATGAATGATAGCAGGAATGCATCTTCCTGCCAACCCGCAATCAAAACCACACACCTGAGCGCGGCGCGGGACGTCCCAGCCACTATTCGCCGCGGGGATGGGCTTGAGCCACAGCCCGCTTAAGCCGATCGGGTGTGAGATGCGTGTAGATCTGCGTCGTGGACAGGCTCGCATGACCTAGCAGCTCTTGAACCGAGCGCAGGTCCGCGCCGCCCTCGAGCAAGTCGGTCGCAAAGGTATGGCGCATCGCATGCGGGGCGATGTCGGCCGGAATGCCGGCGAGCGTCGCCAGCATATGAAACCGCCGCCTGAGCATGGCGGCACTCATGCGATTACCGCGCGCCGATATAAGCAGCGGATGCGGCCCGGTAGCGGGGTCACGACGCTTTGCCTGAGCGAGCAACTCCGGCCTCCCCTCCTCAATATAGAGACGCGTCGCCTCGAGCGCACGACGATACAGAGGGACGATACGTTCTTTGCTCCCCTTGCCCCACAGGCGCAGCGTGCGTTCGGACCACGCAATGGACTCCACATTGAGTGCTGCGAGCTCAGAGATACGGGCGCCTGAGGCATAGAGCAGCTCGAGCATCGCCGCATCGCGCAGTCCCGCGGGTGTTGAGGTATCAGGCGTCTTGAGCAGCGCCTCCACCTGTTGGGTCGTCAGCACACCGGGTAGATCGCGTGGGAGCTTGGGCGAGGAAATTGCCGAGACCACATCGCCCTCCACGACCCCCTCGGCAGCCATCCACCGATAGAGCGAGCGAATGGCAGACAGGTGTGCCGCAAGCGTTCGGGGAGCCACCTGCTCACGCGAAAGTTCGGCAAGATAGCGACGAATGGTGCGCACGTCGGCAGCGAAAGCATCTATATCCTCACGCTCGCACCAGGCAGCAAAACGCTCCAGCCTCGAGCCATAGGCCGTCACCGTGTTGGGAGAAAGTCCCTCGACACGTGAGATATAGGCGATAAACGAGTCGACGGTGTCGTACAGGTCAAAGGCTATGACCGGTCTCCTCCAAACAAATCGGGGCGAGTGGCCAGATAGGCATCAAGGGCCTCGAGCGCACGGTCCGCATAGGCCTGGTAGCGGTCGCGCTTGCTGCGGCGCTTACCATCCTCGAGTGGCGGCACCAGGCCAAAGTTGACATGCATAGGCTGATAGCCCACGGTGGCAGGATCGGTCGCATAGCCCACGAGCGCACCCAGGGCGCCCACACGCGGCAACTCGACGCCCGCGGCGCCGATAGCCTCGGCATAGGTGTTGAGCGCCGCGAGCAGACCGGTCGCCACGGCTTCCATGTACCCCTCGGTGCCGGTGATCTGACCGGCCAGGCGCACGCCGGTACCAGGCACGGCAAAGGTGCCATCGAGCACGTGCGGGGCGTCGACAAAGGTATTGCGGTGCATGACACCGTAGCGGAAGAACTCAGCGTTCTCCAGGCCCGGCACCATATGGAAGACGCGCTTCTGCTCGCCAAAGGTCAGGTTGGTCTGGAAGCCCACCAGGTTATAGGCGGTCTTCTCCTTGTTCTCGGCACGCAGCTGAATCGCCGCCCAAGGGCGACGTCCGGTACGCGGGTCGGTGAGGCCGACGGGCTTCATGGCGCCAAAGCGAATGGCGTCCTTGCCGGTGCGCGCAACTTCCTCGGCAGGTTGGCAGGCCTGAAACAGATCGCCGCCCTCAAAGTCTTTGAGCACCACGCGGTCGGCCGTGGTAAGTGCCTCGATAAAGGCCTCGTACTCCTCCTTGTTGAGCGGAGCGTTGAGATAGTCGCCGCTCCCCTGCTCCTCGTAGCGCGACTGCGAAAACAGCACGTCCATATCGAGCGTGGAGGCATCGACGATCGGCGCCGCGGCATCGAAGAACGCAAGGGCGTCGCCACCGACGAGCTTCATGACCTCTTCGCTCAGCGCCGGTGAACACAGCGGGCCCGCGGCAATGACCACGTGGCCCTCGGGAATCTGCGTGACCTCGCCGTGCACGACCTCGATATTGGGACGGGCGGCAACCTCGGCCTCGACAAGCTCGGAAAACTTGACGCGGTCGACCGCCAGGGCACCGCCGGCGGGAACAGCCGCGCGATGGGCGCAATCGAGCAGGACTGAACCCATGCGCTCAAGCTCGGCCTTCAGCAAACCAGCCGCGGAATCCGGACGGGTCGACTTAAACGAATTGGAGCAGACGAGCTCTGCCAAGTGATCGGTATGGTGAGCCGGGGAGCTAACCTGGGGGCGCATCTCGCACAGCTTTACGGCAAAACCGCGGTCTGCCAGCTGGATCGCGCATTCCGAACCCGCCAGACCGCCACCGATAACCGTCACCTGATCGAACTGCATCTGCAAACACCTTTCTAATTGACACGTTTTCCATTGTGACCGAAGGGCGTCTGGGCGTGAAGGGCAAACTTGGAGGGCGCATACCTTCCATCCATCATGCGCTCGATAAGGCCCTCGAGTTCAAGCGAACCCAAGAGTTTGAGTACGCCGACAGCATCGAGCGAGACGAGCGCCGCGATGTCGTCGACTTTGAGCGGAGAGGCGATGAGCGCATGCATCACGGTCTGCTGTGTTTGATCCAGGTCGGCAATGCCGGGAGCATCGGGGCGCGAGTAGCGCAGGGTGCCGTAGATGCGTGAGATAGCTATCTCGATAGATTCCTCGTCGATGATGCAGCAGGCACCGTTCGCAATGAGGTAATTCGTGCCACGCGACTCGGGCGATAGGATCGACCCCGGCACGGCAAGAAGTTCTCGCCCCAAATCCATAGCAGCCTCGGCTGTAGAAAATGTCCCGGAAGGCATACCCGCCTCGGATACAAAGAGGGCTTGCGACAGGGCCGCGATCACGCGATTGCGGCGCGGAAAGGCAAACTTGCGCGGACCCATGCCCCACGGAGAGATCGACACGACCGCGCCACCCGTATCGAGCGTGCGCGTGATGAGGCCAGCACTCGAGCGCGGATAGACCACGTCGGCGCCCGTCCCCAGCACCACGACGTGTTTGCCGCCGGAATTGACCGCAGCCCAACCCGAGGCCTGGTCACAACCGACCGCGCCGCCCGAAACTACCGTCACGCCCGCCTCGACCGCAACCTTTGCCGCAAGCTCTGCCACGGCAAGACCATACGGAGAGGCCTTGCGCGCGCCGATGATGGAGAGCGCGGGCGTCGAAAGCACCTCGGGGTTGCCGCGCACATAGAGTGTCTGGGGCACATCAGAAAGCTCCAAAACGGTCTCGGGATACAACGCGTCACCTGGATGCAGCTCGAAGGTCCCCTCGGCCATCATTGGTCCCTCCTTCCCTGGTACATCGCCGCCTCGAGCACGTGGTCCTGCGTCACTTGCTCGCTCTCGGCGACGTCAGCGATTGTACGCGCGATACGCACCAGGCGCACGATGCCGCGGCCCGTGAGATGCGTGCGCTTCGACAGGCCGAGCACACACTTCTCCGCCGCATCATCGAGCTCAAAGGTCGAAACGACGCCGTCAATGGACCGTGTCTCGTCATCCCCGGCCTCGGCATCAGCATCGTCCATACGGGATTCGCGCCAAGCGCGAAAAGCGCGACCGCGCACAACGTAGTCACGTAACTCAGCTGACGACATACCCTCCGCGCCCTCGATAATCACCTGAGGGTCGGGACGGGTCACATCGATCATCATGTCGATACGGTCGGCCAAAGGACCGCGCAGTTTAGACCGATAGCGCTCGACCATCGCCGCCGAGCAGCGACACGGTACCTCACGATCGCCCAAAAAGCCGCAGGGGCAGGGATTGCTCGCAGCCAGCAGCTGAAAGCGCGACGGGAAGGTAAAAGCCCCGTCGACGCGTACGATCCTGACGTAGCCGCGTTCGATGGGCTGACGCAGCGTCTGCAGCACACCCGTGGGAAACTCGGCAAGCTCGTCCAAAAAGAGCACGCCGCCATGAGCAAGGCTGATCTCACCCGGGTGCACCGGGCGCCCACCGCCGATAAGACCTGCGGTCGAAATACTGTGATGGGGGCTGCGGAAGGGCCGGTGCCCCGCCAACAAGCCATCAATGTTCTCACCCAAAACCGAATGGATGCACAGCGCCTCCTGTTGATCCTCAACGGAAAGCTCGGGCAGGATGCCGGTCATACGACGCGCGAGCATCGTCTTGCCCGATCCCGGGGACCCGATCATGAGCAAGCCGAGTTCTCCTGCCGCCGCAAGCGCCATGCCGCGCTTGGCGACCTCCTGCCCCAGTACGTCGGCATAGTCGAGCTCGGGCTCAAAGGTCGCCTCGAGCACTTCAGAATCCAAGTAGTGCCGCGCGGCATCGCCCATGCCATGGGCAAGCTGAGACAAATGATCGATGAATCCACAATCCACGCCCGCGAGTGGCACATGCTGGTCTGACCTGCCGGCGATAAAAGACAGCCCCATGTCGCGAGCCAGCAGCTGAAACGCCACCTCGCCCTTGACGGGAAGCACCGTACCGTCCAAGCCGAGCTCGCCGGCGATAAGGCAGCGATCGAGGTTGTCACGGGGAATCTGCCCATCGGCCGCCAGAACCGCGATGGCGATGGGCAGATCAAAGCCGCTACCGGTCTTGCGAATATCGCCGGGCGCTAGGTTGACCGTAATGCCCGAGCGCGGGATCTCGAACCCGGCGGAGCGCATCGCGCAGCGAATACGACCGCGTGACTCCATCACCTCCATACTCGGAATGCCGAGCATCTGGATGCCCGGAACACCACCGGCAAGCGAGACCTCGACCGTGACGTGAATCGCCTCGACGCCACGGATGCAGGCCGCGTGAACGGCAAACGTCTCGAACGCCATCACGACACCTGCCAATCGAACGCGTTGTACTGATGCTCGATCTCAGCGATATGCCCGCCACGAATGGTGACACCCACGGCATCGAAGCGAATCGCCTTGAGCGGATAATGCTCCATGAGATAGCAACTTGCGATGCGGCGGTAGCGGCGTTGCTTTTGGGCGTCCACGGCCTCCTCGGGAAAGACCCGCGTGCTGCAATTCAGTGCAACGCGTCTGGTCTTGACCTCGGCCATCACCACGACATCGTCGAGCTCATCGAGCAGCACCAGATCGGCCTCGCCCTCGGTGCAACGATAACCCTGCTCCAGCAAGGTGTAGCCGCGCTCGTTAAAGTAGTCGATGGTGATCAGCTCGCCCAGCATGCCCAGCTCGCGGGGACTGAGTCCCTTGATAAACTCGGGCGTCATCGCCCCGCAGTCGAGCTCGCCGTTTTCCCAACGCTCCTTGAGCTGCTGCGTCTTGCTCTTTTTGCTTGCGGCACTCATGGGGTCTCCTTTCCCGCACGCTGCATTGCCCCGATGATGAGGGCACCTTTCATGCGGGTAAGTACCGGAAGCAAACCAAAAGCTGACCAAATGCCGTCAAAAAACGGGCCGTACGCAGCAATGGTGTTGCATACGGCCCGCTACCAGCAGGTTTATAGAACCTTTAAGGTCCCTATCTCCACAATTGGCCTAGAAAAGGCGCTCAGTCTGCAGAAAGTTTCCGCAAAAGCTCACGCGGTGCAGCGGACAAAGTCCATGTTTGCGAATGGCCTCGATATGCTCGGGGCTCGCATAGCCCTTCGACTCGGCCAGATGGTACTCGGGGTACTCGGCGTCGTACTCGACCATCATCTCGTCACGCGTGACCTTTGCCATGATGGACGCCGCGGCGATGCAGGCGATCTTGGCATCGCCCTTCACCACATCGCGCTCGTTAGGAACGGCGCCCAAGGGGTTGCCATCCATGAGGACGCAGTCGGGTTCAAGTCCCGTATCGGCCACGGCGCCCGCAACGGCGGTACGGATAGCACGGGCCATGCCCATCTCATCGATATCCTTAGGCGCGATATGGCAAAAACCGATCGCCGTCGCCACCTCGGCAATCTTCACTGAGAGCAACTCGCGGCGCGCCGGCGTGAGCTTTTTGGAATCGTTGATGCCCCAGACGCGCGGCTCCATAGGAAGGCAGACGGCGCATACCGTCAAAGGACCGGCCACCGATCCGCGACCCACCTCGTCGACACCAACGACCACCCCATTGCCGCCAAGCTCATGCATAAGCTCGTACATGTCATTGACGCGCTCGCGCTCGGCAAGTTCCTTGGCATGGCGCTTAAGAGCACGCTCGCAAGCCTTGATCACCTGCTGGCGCGGGTCCTCGCG
>CAJJZM010000109.1:0-6509 GCA_905197595.1 uncultured Collinsella sp. | reverse complement strand
CGAGTGGTCCGCCGTTCGTTAGAACGGCGGAACCTAAGAGCACAGCGTCGAGGGGTTCCGGCGTTTGGTAAAACGCCGGAACAAATCAGTGCTCGATCCAACAACGTAAAGTTTCGCCGGCCTGCAGGTGACGCAGATTCTCCGCGGCGATGTCGACCACGTTGTTGAGCGTGGCGGCCAAGTGGAACCAGCCGGAGATGTGCGGCGTGATGAGCATGTTGGGCGTATCCCACAACGGGCTTGTCTCAGGCAGCGGCTCGGGGTCGGTGACGTCGACCGCGGCGCCGGCGAGATGTCCTGATTCCAGGGCGGCAACTAGGTCGTCGGCAACCACAAGATCGCCGCGGCCGCCGTTGGCAAAGAAGGCGCCCGGTTTCATCGCGGCGAAGAACTCGGCGTTCGCCAGACCGCGGGTCTCGGGCGTGCTGGGCATAAAGGATGCGACGATGTCAGCCTCGGCCAGGCGCTCGGGCAGGGCGTCCATGCCGTCCATGTCCTCAAACACAATGGGGTAGACGAGTGGATGGCGCTTGATGCCGCGGACGTGTGCACCCATGCTGCGGCAGAGCGTGGCAAAGTGGCCGCCGATATCGCCCGCGCCCAGCACCAGCACGTTGGCATTTTTGAGCGAGGTGACCGGCCCCAAATCCTCCCAGCGATGCTCGCGCTGCAAGTCGTGATAGCCAGGCAGGCGCTTCATCATGGAAAGGACCATGGCAAACATGTGCTCGCTCACGGCCTGGCCGTAGGCGCCCACCGAGCAGGAAAGCTTGGTATCAGCCGGTACCGTGCCGGCGGCGACGTAATCGTCATAGCCTGCGGTCTGTAGTTGCAGCAGCTGGAGGTGCTCGCACGCGGAAAGCAGGGCAGGGTCTATGTTGCCCAAAATCACGTCGGCGTTGGCGACTTGTTCGCGCGTGGCGGCGTCGGCGCTCGTGTAGATAAAGTCCTCGCCCGGAGCGCTCGATTCAAGAATTGCGCGATGACGGTCGTTGACGGGCAACAAAACCAGGATGTTCACAAGCAGTCCTCTCCGCTCGACCTGCCAAAAAGAAACAGGTTTATTTTTGGCAGGTTTTATCAGGCAAAACGTTCAAACAAAAACGCCGGATGCAAGACGAGCGTGCCCGTCAGCATCCGGCGCATCCGCGGCTACCAGCTCAGCAGCTCGTAGCCGTCCTCGGTCACCACGAGCTGTACCTCGCACTGGGCCGAATCGCTGCCGTCCTTGGTGCGCACGCACCAGCCGTCACCCTTGCTGATCTTGATGTCGGGCGCTCCGGCGTTGACCATGGGCTCGATGGTAAAGACCATGCCCGGGGCCATGATGGTGTCCACATCGGGCGCCTCGGTGGTAAAGCCCACAAACGGGTCCTCGTGGAACTCCTTACCGATGCCGTGCCCGCCGTACTCGCGCACCACGCTAAAGCCGGCGTCCTCGACGGTCTTTTGCACTGCCTCGGCCATAACGGACAACGGCAGCCATGGCTTGACGGCCGCCAGACCCGCCTCCACGCTGGCACGGGTGACGTCGACCAGGCGCTGGCGCTCGGCCGAGACCTCGCCGATGCAGAACATGCGGCTCGAATCACTAAAGTAACCGTCCAAGATCGTGGAGCAGTCCACGTTGATGATGTCGCCCTCGTGCAGCACGTCCGTATCGCAGGGGATACCGTGGCAGACCACATCATTGATCGAGGTGCACACGCTCTTGGGGTAGCCCTCGTAGTTGAGGTCGGCCGGCGTGCCACCGTGCTCGACGGTGTAGTCGTAGATCATCTGGTCGATCTGGTTGGTGGTCATGCCTGCGGCGATATGCTCGCCCACATAATCGAGCACGCCCACGTTGATGGCTGCCGAGCGCTTGATGCCCTCGATATCGGCGGGAGTCTTGTAGAGCGTGCGAGGCAGAACCTCCCAGCCTTCTTCCCACAAGCGCTCGAGGCGCTCATCAAAGGCGCTATGGCATTTCTTGTATTTCTTGCCGCTGCCGCACCAGCAAGCGTCGTTGCGGCCGGGCACGGGTCCTTTGTCATACATGGCTAACTTCCTTTCATTCGCAGCTAGTATAGCCCACGCACGCGGCCATAAAAGTTGCGGTGATATAGTTCCGATTTAAGCGGTTTAACAGCACAAATAGGAACTATATCACCGCAACTGATGGGGCGGGATGGCGGGCACTAGCCGCTGCGTGGTTTTGCTAGTAGCTCACCTGGCAGGGAATACCGAGGGCGCGCACGCGCGCGGCAATGGCGTCGAGTACCTCGGGCACTGCTTTGGCAAGGCCGGCGATCGGTGTTTCGCGCGCCACCGTGTAGATGGTCGCCTCCTGCGGGCGAATGCGCTCAAGCGCCGCGAGCCAGGGGGCAACGTACTCCTCGCCGGTGTTGTCGATGGGCTTGCCCCGGTACTCACCGCTCAAAAACATCGTCTGGATAATAACGTGACCGTTAAAGCTTGCGAACGTCTCAATCTGGTGCTTGACGTCGTAGGGGCCAACGGGCTGGTCGAGCAGCTGGATAAACGCCGGGTCGACGGTATCGAGCTTAAGAATGTTGTCGTCGACCATCATGAGCGCGTCGTGCACCTCGGGGCGGTCGGCGCGCGTGCCGTTGGAGAGCACGGCGATCTTGGAGTTTGGGGCAAGCTCGTCGCGCAGCGCGACGGCGCCGGCAATGGCCTGCGGAAACTCCGGTGCGGCGGTGGGCTCGCCGTTGCCTGCGAAGGTGATCACATCGGGGAGCTCGCCCTCGGCTGCCATCTCGCGCAGCTTTGCCTCGAGTGCATCGAGCACCACGGCAGCCGTGTTATACGGCTCGTGGCAGGGGCGCTCGGCGTTGAGGCCGTTTTCGCAGTAAATGCAGTCGAACGTGCAGATTTTGCCGCTGGCCGGCATCATGTTGACGCCGAGCGAGAGACCAAGGCGACGGCTGCGAACGGGCCCAAAGATGGGGCTGGCATTCAAAAACGTAGACATAGGCATATGCTCCTCAAGACAATTGTGCCTAAGCATAGCATCGGCTCCAAAGCAAGGTGTGGGCTCTTGCTTTACAAGTTTCGTTTTTTCACGTCGCTCATGATGCCGTGCCATGAAAAGCCTCGGGTCGGGTACAGTTAATCTGTTAACAAGGCGTAAAGCAATGCGGGTCCATCCAACCGTGCTGACGTGCAACTGGATGAGCATTGATGATGGGGGCACAACATGGATTTTACGGTCGAGAATGCGGGCACCACGATTGCCTGTCGCGAATATGCCGGCCCGGATGTGTCGCCTGATACTCCTGCCTTGGTGTGCGTGCACGGCGCTTGTGTTGACGGCGTCTTTTTTGACGGTATCGCCCGCGAGCTCGCCTGTGACTACCGCGTCATTGCCTACGACCGCCGCGGCTGTGGTGGCAGCAGCGAAGCGGCAGACGGCAGCTATGATCTTGCCGCTCAGGCCGCCGACCTGCAGGCCGTGATCGAACACGTTGGCGCTCCGACAAATGTGCTTGCGCACAGCGCCGGTACGTTGGTGGCGCTGGAGCTTCTTCGCACTGAACCCCATCTCGTCGCCCGTGCGATTCTGCATGAGCCGGCTGTGTCGGCCGAAGGCGTCGGCATGGGCGCAGCTCCGGTTTTGCTCGATATGATTGCGGCTGGAAAGGTTTCAAGGGCGCTCCGGCTTTTCTTGGGAGCCCTCGGCGACTTGGACCCCGAGGCTCCTGGAACGACCGAGGCAGAAGCCAAGCATGCCCTGCGCAACGGCCGCAGTTTCATGGCAAACGAATACGGGATTACTATGACCTGCGTTCCCGATTGGGATAGCGTTCGCGCGTCGAAAACGGTGGCCGCCGTGCTCCTAGGCGAGCTCTCGATTGGCACGCCCCGCGAGGCTGGCACGCGAGCGGCTGCCGAATATCTCGATTGCCCTCTCGTGACGATCCCGGGCGCGCATAACGGTCTGCGCGATCGCCCGGCAGCGGCTGCCCGGGCTGTCCGTGGCATCCTGGGGCTCTAGCATCCGCAATAGCCAAAGCAGGCTTCATCCGCAAACGTTTCGGCCGTATTAACAAACGTGCTCAAAACCTCGCGTCTGCGGCTTCAATCGCGCCGTCTGCCAACTCATAAGAATGTGGCAGCATTCACGTGCTTACCTGCATCGGCAAGGTGTTACCCTTGTAACATTTGGAACCCACCGCTACCATGCGAAACTATCGAAAGGGCCCCATATGCTCAATAATCACGAGGTCAATCTAACCGACGAGGAGGCTGCCGCCGAGGTCGCCCGTGTCGCGAAGACCTACCCCGTGGTGCGTTTGCTGTCGGCCGATCAGATTAAGAGTGAGCCTAACTGCCTGCTCGCCGGTGATCGGTGTCCTTGTCTGCGTCAGTCAAGTCTTGAGGCTTTGGCAGACTCCGATGAGGTGTCGGAGCAACTGCTCAATGATGGCACTGAGTACCGCGCCCGTCTACGCCCTTTGAAGGTCGAGGGCGAGCCTCACGTCTTGCTGATGGTGCGTCCGATCGATGAGCAAGAGGCCGCAGAAGAGGACCTTGTCTACACCGACGTGCTGACGAATGTGCGCAATCGCCGATATTACGAGGAAAAGCTCCGTAGCACCCGCGTGAATGCCGGCGTTGCGGTGATCGACCTTGATGATTTTAGGGTCTTCAACGATACGTGTGGCCGTCATGCCGGCGACCTTGCGCTCGGTGCTGTGGCGACAGCCATACGCAGCGGAATCCGTTCGACTGACGAGCTTGTGCGCTATGGCTGCGACAAGTTTGTGGTTGTCATGCCCAATATTCCCTCCGATGACTTCACCCGTCGCCTGCATCAGGTGTCCGATGCCGTTCATTCCACGATTATTCCGGGCCATGAGTACGTGAGCTTGACGGCATGTGTTGGTGGCGTTCGCATTCATGGCGAGACGGTCGATGAGGGCGTTGGCCGCGCTGCTCAGTTACTGAGCCGCGCTAAGGCAAAAGCCGGTACGGTCGTGACCGATGCCGATTCCATCGAGGCCTTCCAAAGCGAAAAGCCTTTGGTGCTTATCGCCGATGACTCCGAGATGAACCGAGCCATTCTCAGCGAGATGCTCAAGGACGAGCATTGCATCCTCGAGGCCGATAACGGTCGTGCGGCGCTCGACATGGTCGACCGCTATGGCGATGAGTTGTCGCTCGTGCTGCTGGACATTGTGATGCCGGGCATAAGCGGCTTTGAGGTGCTGGCCGATCTGTCGCGCCGATCGGGTATCGATAATCTGCCTGTCATCATGATTTCGAGCGAAGATTCCGATGATGCGGTTCTGCGCGCGTACGAGCTGGGCGCCTCGGACTATATCAACCGCCCGTTTGACTCCCGTGTCGTGCGCCGCCGCGTAAGCAACACCATCCGCCTGTACGCCAAACAGCGCCGCCTGACGAACCTGCTGTCCCAACAGTACAACGAGCGCGTCAAGAACAGTCGCATGCTCATCGACATCATGGCCGGCGTCATGGAGCTTCGCAACGGCGAGAGCGGTAGGCACGTTACGAACATCGAAAAGCTGACCGAGCTGCTGCTTGGCTATCTGGTCCAGCGTAGCGGCACGATCTCCCTCGACAATGAGGAACGCTCCACGATCGCCCTGGCTTCGGCGCTGCACGATATCGGCAAGATGTCGATTGACGATGCGATCCTCAACAAGCCCGGGCGCCTCACGCCCGAGGAATTCGAGATTATGAAGACGCATACCACGATTGGCGCCAACATGCTGCTCGAGCTGGGCAGCCATCACGCCGGCAATGCGCTTATGGAATATGCGTACCAGATTGCGCGTTGGCATCACGAGCGCTGGGACGGCAAGGGTTATCCCGATGGCCTTAAGGGCGACGAAATTCCCATCGCCGCGCAGGTGGTTTCGGTGGCTGACGTGTACGATGCACTGACGAGCGTGCGCGTGTACAAGGACGCTATCCCGCACGAGGAGGCGATCCAGATGATCCTGGACGGTAAGTGCGGCACCTTTAACCCGCTGCTGCTCGATTGCCTGCTCGAGGTGCAAGACCAAATTGCCGAGACGTTGGCACGCCCCGCCGACGTCGTCGCGTTTCCCACGATTTAGTTTGACCAAAGGAGTTTTTAATCCATGATTTCCATGCGTGAGGCGTATGAGAAGATCGGCGCTAATTATGACGACGCGTGCGCTCGGCTGATGGGCGGGGAAATGCTTGCCCGCTTTGCCCTCAAGTTTTTGGATGACGAGAGCATGGACAAGCTGGAGGCTGCCATGGCGGCAGGAGACGCCGAGAGTGCGTTTATGGCAGCGCACACGCTCAAGGACGTGAGCCAGAACCTGGGATTCGATAATCTGTACGAGCCGGCGGTCGTGGTAACCGAAGCGCTGCGCGGCGCTGATGCCGTTGACGGCGCCCGCGAGGGGATGCATGCGTTGCAGCAGCAATATGCGGCTACGATGTCGGCTCTGCGCGAGGCGGCCGAGTAAGAGGCTGTGAGCCTTGATGACTATGAGCGTGGATAA
>CAJJZM010000108.1:0-6617 GCA_905197595.1 uncultured Collinsella sp. | reverse complement strand
GCTCGCCCTTGCTCATCTCCTTTTCCTTAAGGTCGATAAACTGCACCTTAATGCGGCGCTCTTTGAAGAAGCGCTGTGCTTTCTTGGTATCGAACGACTTCTTAGTCCCGAAGATTTGAATATTCATGGCCCCGCCGCTCTATCGAATGAAGTTGGTCGTTGCTCGATCTGCCTCGGGTGCGTTGATACCGGCGGCCTGTCCTGCTTCGATACAGCGCAGGAGCCAGGCCATGATTTTGCCGATGTTTCGCATGATGGCAAGGCCTTCGGCATCCTGGGCGGCCTCGCCCGGCATGGCACCAAAGACGTTGTTCCAGTACGTGGAGGCCACCACGGGCATCTGGTTGATGGTGAAGTACTTGTTGAGTACGTCAAACGTGGTCGACGTGCCGCCACGGCGGGCAACGGCGACGGCGGCGCCCGGCTTGTGCGCAAAGGCCTTGCTGCCGGCATAAAACGCACGGTCGAGGGCCGAGAGGATGCGTCCGCTGGGGTGCGCATAGTAGACGGGTGAACCAAAGACAAAGCCGTCTGCCTGCTCGGCGGCGGCAATCAGCTCGTTGACGGCATCATCGTCAAAAGTGCAACGGCAATCGAGCTTGCCGCACTGGCCGCAACCGATGCAATCGCGAATGGGCTTGGCGCCTAGTTGAAACATCTCGGTATCAATGCCTTCGGCGCCGAGTTGCTCGGCGACCTCGGCGAGTGCGCGGGCGGTGTTGCCGTTTGCCTTGGGGCTGCCATTGACCAAGAGAACCTTCATCACAAACTCCCTCTGCTGTCGGTGACTTTTGCAGAGGATTATCTCACGAGCGGGCAGATAGCGTGGGGTACGATGCGAAACGGCCTGTGTTTCACATCGTACCCCGCGGCGCTAGTCCAGCTTGGTGCCCGGTACCTGTGGCGCTTCTTTAAGCAGTGCATTAAGTTCGTTCAAAATGGAAACGGGCTGTCGGTCGACGGTGTCCAGATGCAGCGTGGCCACGCGAAGGGGCGGCTGATATTCAAATGAGCCTAGAAGCACGGGCGACCCCAAGAACCGTTCGATTTCCTCTGCGATCGCGTCGGTCTCTTGGGGATCGATGTCGTCGAAGAGCGCCACGAACATCGGTCCGGTAGAGCGGAACAGACGACCCTTGCCGCGCGAGCAATCCATGAGACAGGCGGCACTTTCTGCCAAAACGCGGTCGCCCGCCTCAAAGCCAAAGCGGGTATTGACCTGAGCGACATCGTCGATTTTAATGGCGATCAAGCCCGCCTCACGCGCCACGCGACGCATTTCTCCAATGGCGTTGACCAGGGCATGGATATCGCCCAGGCCGGTCACGGAATCGGTCGTATCTGCCAAGCTTCGGTTGACGATAATGCCCACATACATGTTGGGCTCGGTATCGGTGCCGTCCAAGCGGTAGCCCGTACAGTCGCAAAGCGCGTATTTCCCGGCGGCATCCAAGACGCGATACTGCATGTAGTGGAAGTGCCACGTGCCGTTTAGCACCATATCGAGCTCGGCCCGTACGCTGTCGCGGTCCTCGGGGTGAACGCGGGCAAGCCATATATCGAGTGAGTTGTAGGGATGCTGGGAGGGCAGGCCAAAATCGCGCACGGCATTAACCGACCATTGCGATTCGCCGGTATCGAGATTAAGGATAAACGGATAGCGTATCTCGGAGCTCATCGAGATCGCTTGGAACACCCGATCGTTGCAGGGGGGGGGTTGTTCTGTGATCGGGCGTTGCGGAGCATCGTTTTCCTTCGGTTGCTGCACACGGTGCATGAGCTTGTAGCGATACATTTTGCGGTCGGCGTCCATGGTCATCTGATGACGCGTATCGCCTGCCAGCGGGTCGACACGCGAGCAGCCAAAACTAAAACTGGCGATCATGGGCGCCTTACCGTCTGATGTCGCTTCGATAAGATCGGCGCGTGTTCGTTCCAGGCGCTGCTCGAGTTCGGCTTCGTCTGTCGTGGGGGACACAAGTACAAATTCGTCTCCACCGATACGGAACAGAAGCTCATCGTGCTCCATGGTTTCGGTGAGCGCGCGGCAGATGCTCAGAATGTAGCGATTGCCTTCGGCGTGGCCAAACGTATCATTGCAGTGCTTGAGGTGGTCGATATCAATATAGGCGCAGGTGAAGGAGGTGCCTTTGCGCCAGAGCTGATCGACATGGTGGTCGAGTCCACTACGGTTGCCAAGATTGGTGAGTGTATCGATATAGGCACCGCGCTCGAGCAACTGCCGTTCCTGATGCAGGATGGCATACGTCTTTTGCAGCTGCTCGCCGATGGCGCGCAGCTCCGTGGGCAGCGCGGCAACATCGAGCTCGGCGGTTGAGGCCCCGTTCGCAAGTCGCTGTAGATGGGCGATGATCGATTGCTCGCCCAGGCGATAGGACTCGTTCATGATGCATAACCTCCTTGGGCGAGACAGTGGTTTGTATCATATCCCCAATTCAACTCGATTTGGGAATACAAGTTAGCCAATGGGGACAAGCATGTCCCTTAACGGTAGCGTTCTGCGCGCGAGCGTATCAATTGTTATTGCCGCCATCGAGCAATACCTCAAAATCTTTCGCCGGCATGGGGCGGTAGTAGAGGAAGCCCTGAGCGTAGCGGGCGCCCATGTTGCGCAGCATGTTCGCCTGCTCATTGGTCTCGACGCCCTCGACCACGACGGGCAGATGGAGCGAATGCGCCATCTCGAGCATCGATGAAATGATTTGCGTGCTGCGGCCATGATCGCCGTCGACGGGCACAAATGTGCGGTCGAGCTTGATGACGTCGACGTTGACGTTCTTGAGCATCGCGAGCGTGGACTGACCGGTGCCAAAATCGTCCATATAGGTCGAGAAGCCGCGGGCGTGCAGGTCGGCCGTCAGTTTGTCCACGGCCTCGGACTCTCCCGTATAAGCCGTCTCGGTGATCTCGATGTGCATGAGTTCGGGCGGCAGGTCGTACTGGGCGGCGAGCGCCCCCATATGTTCGGCAACGTCGCAGGCAAGAATATCCACGCGCGACACGTTAAGCGAGATCGGAACCACGCGAAGTTCCCGATCGATGCGCTCGTGCAGCCACATGGCAACGCCCTGCCAAACGTATTTGTCGAGCGTCACCACAAAGCCGCTTTCCTCGAGAGCGGGGATAAAGGCGGCGGGCGAAATGAGGGAGCCGTCCTTGTCGATCCAGCGCGTGAGTGCCTCGGCGCCAATGATCTCGCCGGTTTCCATGTCGACCTGGGGCTGCAAGTAGTAGGTAATGCGGCCGTTTGAGAGCGCATACTGGAATTCGGTCAGCGTGCGGTGGAACGAGATTTCGCGCTCGTACTCCTCGGGGCGGAAAATGGCAATGCGCTCCTTAAAGTCGTTTTTTGCACGCCGATTGGTAAACATGGCCTTGGCCTGCGCATCGATAGTGATTTCCTCGTTGGAGTCGATGGGGTAGACGCCCATGGACGGCCAGAAACCCACGCCGTCATCATGCTTGGCCACGGCCTCGCGAACGCTGTTATAGATTTGATGGACGGTGTCGTGCTCAAAGGGGATGAGTATGCAAAAGTCGTCTTGGCCCCAGTATCCTGCGACGCCCATGTCGGCATTCTCGATATCCTTGAGGACCGTGCCCACGTCGGCGAGCATGCGGTCGCCCTCGGCCTGTCCGTGCCATTCGTTGAACAGTCGCATGTGTCCCATGTCGACGGTGGCGATACACCAAGCGCCGTCGCGCCTTGTCTGGAGAAATGCGTTGGCGCGCCGCATAAACTCGCTGGGTCGACAGAGGCCCGTGAGCATATCGATGCGCTCGGCGATAGCGCTTTTGCGCTCTATCTCGGGTATGGGGAGGCTGTCGTTGGGAACAAGTCCGCCGGCCGTGCGAAGGCGACGGTCGAGTTCGCCTAAAACGGCGGTCGCTTGGTTGGCTAGGCGCTCGTAGAAGGCCGGGACGACAAGACAGACGGGAGTAATGGTATCGCCCGCGATTCGAACGGGAGCGAAAACGGCCTCTTTTAGATGATGGACCAGTTGCTCGAACGCCTCATGGTCCAAATCGTTGCTGAGCACGACGAACTGGACGCTTCGTGAGCGGTAGACGCGACTCCTGCCACGGGTGATCGACAGCATACGGCCTGCGTATTCGGCAAGCATGTTGTCGACAGCCTCGGCTCCGTAAAGCTCGTTGAGCTTTGTCGTGCCGCGAACGCGCACCGCTATAAGCCCCGTCTCGCAACAGTCGCGACGGCAGGCATCGATAGCGTTGAGCAACATACGCTGCGTTCCAAGGCCCGTGGCGGCGTCGACGGTCTCGGCAAGCGAGTGGTTGACGAGCTCGCCAACATAGAGCGAGGGGACATTTCCGTCGCCGTCGATACGAAACCCGCGAGCACGGCAGAGAACGTAGTCGCCGGCGGCGTTGCGCACGCGGTATTGCATGACGCGACGGTGCTTGGAGCCGTTATAGATCCGGTCGATATCGTCGCTATAGGCCTCGAGGTCATTGGGATGGACGCGCGTTTTCCAGTAATCGTGGCAGTTGTCTATATGCTCCGAAGGAAGGCCAAGGTCGCGCAGGGCGCCTTGTGACCAAAGGGTGCGATGTTTGTCCAGGTTCTCGATAAAGAAATAGCGGCCTTCGTTGAGCATCGAAAGGGCGTCGAAAATGCGATCGCTAACTTCGAAATCGTCGGCGTGGACTTGCGTGATATTGCGTCGATCGAGGTGCACGGCATGGCGCAGCTTGTAGTCGTACATGCGATGGTCGGCATCGAGCGTCATGCGATTGGAGGCTTCGCCCAGGGCGGGGTCGGCGTGTGACACTCCGTAGCTAAATGCTCATGTGCCATAAAGTAACACATAAGAATTGATAGACAGCAGCCCACTATTCCGCAGCAACAGCGAGTTGCTTGTTAAAACCCCATTTTGAAGTTATAATGAGTAAAAACAACCTTTAGGAGGGACGGGCATGGAAATACAAGGTATTCTTAAAAATTTACGCGAGAAAAACAACCTTACGCAAGAACAACTGGCTGAACGTGTGCAAGTTACCCGACAGGCGGTTAGTCGCTGGGAAACAGGCGAAACGCAGCCAAATACAGATACCTTAAAACTGTTATCACGAGTTTTTGATGTGTCAATCAATACGCTTCTGGGTTCTCCACGGCAACTTGTTTGTCAGTGTTGCGGAATGCCATTGAATGAAGATGGTCTGATTAGCCGAGAACCAGACGGAAGCTATAACGAGGACTATTGTAAATGGTGCTATGCTAATGGGAAATTTGCATATCAATCCAAGGAATCTTTATTGGATTATCTGGTTGCGAATATGCCAAATCCCGATAACGCAGATGAAGAAACCAGACGTAATCAGTTTGATTTGTACCTTTCGCAATTAAAGCACTGGAAATAACTATATTGTCATAGCAAAGCCAGCCGAGCCAGTCAACGGTCAAGATGAACGGCGCGTACCGCGCCGCCGTTGACAGCCCCGCCCGCCTTTGCTGGTAGGCAATCAAGGGGCGACAGCAAGAAGTGCCACCGCCCCGCACTATTATTCAGAAAGGGGAATTTCCATGACCGACCAGATAGCCTATCAAGAATATATCCAGCGCAGGTACAACGCCTTTTGCAAGACTGTTATCCGCTGTGCCGCCTTGGACAAGATTTTGAAGCTTAAACGGCAATGGGAACGGCAAGTTTCCCTTGACTATCTGATGAACGAGAAGTTTGTCCAGTTTGCCGCGTCGGAGCCGGACGAGGAATACCCATTTACCGTCTGCGGTCAGACCGTCCTGCTCTGCAACGCCGCCCTTGCCGACGCGATCTCTGTTTTGCCGGAGCAGACGCGGGAAGAAATCCTGCGCTATTACTTTCTGCGCCAGCCGCAGCGCGTGATCGGCGCGTGTATTGGCCGGTCACGCAGCACAGCGGGGCGGCATATCCAGCTTGCCTTGCAGCGGCTACGCGAAGAAATGGGGGTGAGCCGGTATGAGTAGACTTCTCCCCTATGAAACAATCCTCAAAGCCCGTGAGGGCGACCCAGAAGCCGTGAACGCTGTCCTGCTCCACTACGCCGGATATATCCGCTATTTCTCAAAAGTGAACGGGCAGGTCAACGCCGAGGTGGAGGACTATGTAAAGCAGCGGTTAATTGACTGTCAATTCAAGTTCCGGCTTGACGAACCACCGGACAAGTCATAAAAACTGAATACCAGCCGCCACCGACGCGGCCAGCGAAAGCAGTAAGTCTTGAAAAAGATTTACTGCTTTTTTTGTTGTCCGGCTCCGCTCCCGGCCATTTTGCCCCCTGCCGGTTGTAGTAGTAAGCGAGGAGGGAATTTTTCTGCCCTGGTGTTTGGCATTTGGAGCATTTACCCGTAGTAGAGGGCAAAGAGAAAGGATTTCTCCAACACCGGGTAGAAACCACTGCGTCCGGTGTCATTTTAGCGAAAGCGGGCAGGAATGCCCTTTACAGGATTAGTAGTAGCAGAAAAAGAGAAACAAACTTTTGTGGTTGCAGTTTTCCAAAAAAGTGGCGGACGGAAGTGAGAGAAAGTTTGCAGTCACGGAGAGCAAGTTTCTACCACGGTGCCAAAATCCGCAATTCTGCGGTTTTGCCCCTCG
>CAJJZM010000107.1:0-6760 GCA_905197595.1 uncultured Collinsella sp. | reverse complement strand
TCCGAGGACGCGCCCGGAGGGAAACCCGGGGCCGCCGACGGGAGTGATTTACTCAGCCGGGCAGATCTTCTTGAAGAGCTCGATGACGTCGTCGAGCGTCGCCTCGCGCGGGTTGCCCGGGAAGCAGGCGTCAGCCATGGCGTCCTTGGCCAGGACCTCGATCTCGTCGGCCTTCATGGCCTCGCAGACATGCGGAATGTTCACGTCGGCGGAGAGTTGCTTGACGGCGGCGATGGCGGCGTCGGCAGCCTCGTCGGTGCTCATGCCCGTGGTGTCAACACCCATGGCAACGGCAACCTTGGCCAGGCGCTCGGCGCAAACCGGCTTGTTGAACTCCATGGCGATCGGCAGCAGCATGGCGCAAGCGACGCCGTGCGGAGTGTCGTAGTGGGCAGACAGGGTGTGAGCCATGGCATGGTCGATGCCCAGGCCGACGTTGGAGAAGCCCATGCCGGCGACATACTGGCCAAGAGCCATACCCTCGCGGCCGGAGCCGGGCTGACCAGACTTGGCCTCGGCAACGGAGTCGCGCAGGTTCTCGCTGATCAGCTTAATGGCCTCAAAGTGGAACATGTCGGAGAGCTCCCAAGCACCCTTGGTGGTGTAGCCCTCGATGGCGTGGGTCAGAGCATCCATGCCGGTAGAAGCGGTCAGGCCGGCGGGCATGGAAGCCATCATGTCGGGGTCGACGACGGCGACCTCAGGGGCGTCGTTGGTGTCGACGCACACGAACTTGCGGACCTTCTCGGGGTCGGTGATGACGTAGTTGATGGTCACCTCGGCAGCAGTACCGGCGGTCGTCGGCACGGCGATGGTGAACACGGCGTGGTTCTTAGTGGGAGCAACGCCCTCGAGGCTGCGGACATCGGCAAACTCGGGGTTGTTGATGATGATGCCAATGGCCTTAGCGGTGTCCATGGAGGAGCCGCCACCGATGGTCACGATAGCGTCAGCTTCGGCGGCCTTGAAGGCCTCGACGCCGTCCTTGACGTTCTGGATGGTGGGGTTGGGCTTAATCTCGGAGTAGAGGCTCCAAGCGATGCCGGCGGCGTCGAGCTCGTCGGTCACCTTAGCGGTAACGCCAAACTTGACCAGGTCGGGATCGGAGCAGACGAAGATCTTCTTGTAGCCGCGACGCTGGAGCTCGCCGGGGATCTCCTTGATGGCGCCGGAACCATGATAAGAAATGGTATTGAGAACGAAACGATTAGCCATTGATAGCCTCCCATCGTGTGCGGGGCACCCATTACGCCCCGCGCTGCAAGTTCCATCCTAACGCTTTTGAAACAAAAAATGCATGAGAACGTCAAAAGTGTTAAAGCGTTTCAACATAATAACGGAGCCCCAGCCCTTCCCTCCCGACTGCAGCGAAGGCTAGATTATAGGAGCAATTGCCCAAAGAATACGACCAACTCAGTCTATAAATTGTTTCTGTTTTAGCAATATATGTTTGACAATACGTTTATAAAAGGATACTTTATAGTAATTAATATGCATGCAGCAAATAGTGTCATTCATTTTGTTAGAAATTGCCCATGCGGTTATTGCAGCTGCATGTACCGCAACGTACAGCGCAATTCTCCGCACGAAGTAGAAGACGGTTCCAATTCGATCGAGGCGATGACGCGTGATGGCTACTGGTCCCAAATCGAGCAAGACGGCTACAAACGAATATCGAATCTCAATTGAAGGTAATCCTTATCCGCATACTCTGGCTCTCATCAACCCAGCGGGAGACAACCTCAACATCAAAAGACATGGGTTCACGGGTCCACTAGGACAGCTATCGAGTCTTAAATATACCGTTTATGACGATGCGAATGAAAAACTCTTCACTGTCGTCGACGGTGGCTTTAGCAACATGCCCAGGGTTGCGCTCATCATCGAACACAAGGAAGTTGCGGTGTTCGATTATGGTCTAAACAGACTTGAGATGAAGTGCGTAACGAACATACCGAATTACGCAATAAAAGGTAACTTCCTATTTGGAGATTACGATATATTCAGCCAACAGGAAGTGAAGCTATCTTCAGTTATCGTCCTTCAATGTGATAAACAATCGTGCTTTAGCATACAGGTTTTGGATAAAGCCGAATTAGCCGCCGCAATTGGAATACCTACAGCCATTGCCCTTCTTAGGGCTCGGATTGAAGAGCATCTCGAATAAATCGCAAAAAGCAGTTCGTAACAACATTCAGGAGCTAGATAGTTTTTCTGGCTCCTGAATGTTGTTACGAACATGCACCTTAGCGCTTAAGACTCGTGGTCTGCCAGTCAGCTACGATGCGGACCCATTTCCTGTGCAAGTCGCGTTCGCGATCGATAAACATGATGGCAAACGCGATAAACAGCAGCATGCTCGCCACCGCAATGGCGTGCAGCCCCATGCGCTCGATGCACCAGTTGCCCAGCACGGCGCCAAACACAAAGGTGAAGATCACGCCAAAGTACAGCAGGCCGTTTTCCAAAAAGCCGCGCTTGTGGGTGATGATGTAATCGTCCACGTTTTGCAGTGCGTTGCGCAAGTTGCCGATGCACATGGTCGTGGCGATGCCGTGTCCATGAATCTTGCGGAAACTCTCGACCTGCATACCGCAGGCAAACGAGGTAAGGCAGTTGGCGAGCAGGTTGAAATCGCCACCGGGAATAAAACTCACGCCCAGCAAGATGACGGCTTCAAAGAACACCGTCACCTGGCGCCAGTGAATCACGCTGCCAAAACGCTCGTGTACCAGGTCGGCAAGCATAATGCCCACGGCAAACGACACCACAGGGAAGAAGTAGCGCCCCGCAAGTGCCCAATTGCCCTCCGAGATGCTCACGCCCACAAGCAGGATGTTGCCCGTCTGCGCGTTTGCGAAAACATGGTCGCGCCCAATGTACGAATACACATCCATAAAGCCGCCGGCGAGCGCCAGGATAATGCCCAGTTCGATGGACTCCGATATCTGTTTGGCACGCTGCATCGTCGTGCATCCTCCTTGTTGACGACTCTCTCGTGCGTTGGCGGAAACATAGCCGCCGTTCATACTGTAACCCATTGACAACATGGCGTGCGCGCGAGACGGCCCCTTCGACACGGGGATACACAGTCTGGAAACAAACGGCATCCGCATCGACACGCCGATCCGCCAGCCCATGTACTCCACCAGTCTTTTTAGCCCCGTCCCAAAAAGACTGGTTACAATTACGTGCAGCATACAAACACCGGGAGGGATCGTGGCAAAAAAGCCTCAGCACGCTCAGAATAACCAGCGCAGTCAGCAGGGCAAACAGGGCCAGCAGCAAAAGCGCGGCGGCAAGGCCCAGGGCGGCCACGCCGCTCATACCCCGGCAGCGCCCGCCCGTCCCTGGCGCCCGGGCCGCGATAAGTTCCTCCCCGTCAGCCGCGCCGATATGGACGCGCGCGGTTGGGACCAGTGTGACTTCGTCTACATCTGCGGCGACGCCTACGTGGACCACCCTAGCTTTGGTATGGCCATCATCAGCCGCGTACTCGACGCGCACGGCTACAAAGTGGGCATCATCTGCCAACCCGACTGGACCGATCCCGCCAGCATCACCGTGCTCGGTGAGCCGCGCCTGGGCTTTTTGGTCAGTGCCGGCAACATGGACTCCATGGTCAACCACTATTCGGTGACCAAGCACCGCCGCCACACCGACGCCTATACCCCCGGCGGCGAGGAAGGTCACCGCCCCAACCGTGCCGTCACGGTCTACGGCAATCTCATCCGTCAGACGTTCAAGGACGCCCCCATCATCATCGGTGGCATCGAGGCGAGCCTGCGCCGCCTGGCCCACTACGACTACTGGCAGGACAAGCTCAAGCGCTCGGTGCTGCTCGACTCGGGCGCCGACATCCTCATCTACGGCATGGGCGAGCACGCGATTGTCGAGATCGCCGACGCGCTCGACGCGGGGCTGCCCGTCGATCAGATCACCTATATCAACGGCACCGTTTACCGCACGGGTTCGCTCGACGAGGTCTACGACTACGACCTGCTGCCCAGCTGGGACGACCTTGCCGCTGACAAGCTCAACTACGCCCGCAGCTTTAACGTGCAGCAGCAAAATATGGACCCCATCACCGGGCATCGTCTGGTAGAGCCCTACCCCAACAGCGTCTATGTGGTGCAGAACCCACCGTCGGCCACGCTCACCACCGACGAGATGGACGAGGTGGCCGAACTCCCCTACGCACGCGATTGGCATCCCGATTACGACGCAGCGGGCGGCGTGCCAGCTTTTGCCGAGATCAAGTTTTCAATCAGCTCCAACCGCGGGTGCTTTGGTGAGTGCTCGTTTTGCGCGCTGACCTTCCACCAGGGCCGCGTGCTGCAGATGCGCAGCCACGACTCGATCATGCGCGAGGCCGAGCTGCTCACACACGACCCCGAGTTTAAGGGCTACATCAACGATGTGGGCGGACCGACGGCCAACTTTAGCCGCCCGGCCTGCGACAAGCAGCTCAAACATGGCGTGTGCAAGAACAAGCGCTGCCTATGGCCGAGCGTGTGCAAGAACATGGTGGTCGACGAGAGCGGCTACACGCAGCTGCTGCGCGACCTGCGCCAGCTGCCGGGCGTCAAGAAGGTCTTCGTCCGCAGCGGCATCCGTTTTGACTACACCATGGCCGATGCCTCGGACGAGTTTTTGCGCGAGCTGCTGGAGCACCATGTCTCGGGCCAGCTACGCGTGGCGCCCGAGCATGTGAGCGACGCGGTGCTCTCCGTGATGGGCAAGCCGAGCCGCGCCGTCTACGATGCGTTCTGTCGCAAATTTGAGCGCTTGAACCGCGAATACGGACTCAAGCAGTACGTAGTGCCGTATCTGATCTCGAGCCACCCCGGCTCGACGATGAAGGAAGCCGTGGACCTTGCCGAAGCCGTGCGCGACATGGGCTACATGCCCGAGCAGGTGCAGGACTTCTACCCCACCCCGTCCACCATGTCGACCTGCATGTACTACACCGGCGTGGACCCGCGCACCATGAAGCCGATCTATGTAGCGCGCGACCCGCACGAGAAGGCCATGCAGCGCGCGCTCATCCAGTATCGCAAGCCCGAGAACTACAAGCTCGTGCGCGAGGCGCTGGAAAAAGCCGGGCGTCGTGACCTGATCGGCTACACCAAGCATTGCCTGATCCGTCCCGTACCGCCGCGCCCGGGCGAGACGTCTGCTGGCGGTGGGCATGGCACCGGCAAGAAGGGCGGCAAGCCGCACGGTGACGCCGGCGCTGGCAAGGGGCCTAAGGGCAGCAAGGGTCACGGCGGCATGTCGCGCGCGCAGAACACCGCAGGCCGCAACCGCGCAGCTCAGGGGCGTCAGGGTGCCAACGGAGGCGGTCGCCGCAACTAGCGAAGTGGTGCACTCGCTGCGTCCATCCCACACGCTTGGCGCAGCGAGCGCATTGCCTCCACCAGGATCACGCCGGCGATCGCGACCGTGATTATCACGTCGAGCGGCGTGTTCACAAACCACAGCAGGCCCATGAGATACGACCCGGCATTAAAGGCAAAGTGCAGCAGGATCGTGTAACGGAGCTTTCCGGTGGTCACGAGCACCCAGCCAAAGACCAGACCGGCGGCGCCGGCGTAGCAGCCCTGCACCCAGTTCATATGCATAAAGCCGAAGATTGCCGCCTGCAGCACAATCGCCGCGGCGATGCCCCAGGTACTCGGGGCCGCCCAGGGCACCATGGCGCCGTCTTGCACGTTCGCGCGGCGCCGGCGTTTCCAGAGCGGACGGCACTGCGGGTTAAACGCTCGGAGCGAAAACTCAAAAATGATACCGCGCACCAGCAGTTCCTCGCAAAACGGAGCGCCGAGCACCGTGGTCAGGACGGCCAGATAGCTCGTGTCGCCCATGCCCGTCTCCTCGACAAGCTCGCTGTAATCGGCCGCCGCCTCGGGCAACAGCGACAGCACGGCGTCGGTCACGTAGCCAACGACCACCTGCAGGGCAAGGCCGATCACGATAACGCAGGCGATGCGCCTCCATGCTTTGCCTGCTCCCCCGCCAAGCGGGCGCTCGCCCTGCCAGCGCACCATAAACGAGCGCGGCCACAGATAACGCCACCACAGCAGCGCCATCAAAAACGATACCGTCTGCGCGACGGCCTGAAGCAATTGAATGTCGAGGTCATCGATTGAAAAACCCATGAACACCGATGCGACGCCAAGGGCGGAGAACAAAACGACGCTCAGGGCTATATCGGCAGCGACGACGCCAAAACAGGCAAGCGCCCAAATCATCGCATTGAGCATGCCAACCTCCTCAAAACCGTTCCCTAGTTCTACCACAACTCGGCAGAGAGCTGATCCCATGGGGATGGAGGAAAACGGATCACTTATTGATGAGAATCAGGCGCAGTGCCAAAGGCCCCGTTGGGCGAAATGTCGAACGGAAAGGTGCCGCAGCGATTAAACGCGGCGATAAACATGCGGATGGCGTTGGACGGTGTGGTGCCCACGAGCTGGGTTGCCGCCGCGAAGGCCGCCTTTTCCTCGGGCAAGACCTTCGCGACAACCGGGGTCATGTGTTCTGCCATGGCGCTTCCTTTTTGAAACGACGGTGGTGCGGATAGATGCGGGCCACGCGGCTGGGCGACGGGCTGTGAAGGCAACCCGATTGGCCCGCATCTGGAGTTTGTTTCTGCGGCGTTGGTATTACTTGGTATTCCTAAGTATTACCCCGCAGATAGAATACCACAGCCGACCCCATGGGGACGGAGGAAAACGGATCATTTTTTTGCTGAATT
>CAJJZM010000106.1:0-6862 GCA_905197595.1 uncultured Collinsella sp. | reverse complement strand
TCTTGCTGCGGGTGCCTGGGCTGGAATTGAGTTGCGGTGAAATAGTTCCTGCTTAGTCCACAAATGGCTGAATCCAAAAACTATTCCACCGCAACTTACTGAGTGGGGGCTCTTGGCTGCTACTTGCACTGACATTTGTCCTGAAATGGCTGGTCGTTAGGGATTGCTACCGGTAGTTGCGGTAGGGTTGGGGCAGATTCTAACTAGAAATGGTGGTCGCTACCGGTTGTTCTCGGCATACTCGGCTCATTCGATTCGACCATCAAACGAAAGGAACCACCATGGATCTTGCGATGGCGCAGCGGCTCGTTGATCGCCGCAAGGCTGCCGGGCTTTCTCAGGAGGCGCTTGCCGCCCAGCTGGGTGTGAGTCGTCAGGCTGTCAGTAAATGGGAGCGCAGCGAATCCTCGCCCGATACCGATAACCTTATTGCGCTCGCCGCGCTGTATGGCGTGTCGCTGGATGAGCTGCTGTATGGGGAGGCGGTGGATAGCACTGATGACTCGCAGACTGATGATGAGGCACGGAACAGCAACGCCGGCACCAAAGCTTCAGATGAGGCTGAGGCTTCTGCTGAGCACGCTGATTGCAGCGATAAGCCACTTGTCGATATTTCCCTCGCGCGCGGCATCCACGTTATTGATCCCAACAAAGGCGAAGAGGTCCATGTTGGTTGGAATGGCATCCATGTGGCTAACGAGCGCAAGGGTGAAGAGGTCCATGTGGGGCCAGACGGATTGTATATCGATACGCTTGAGGACGATGGACATAGCGTGCATACCAATGACGATGGCACCGTCACCATCGACGGCGAGACGTTTTCCAGCTGGAAGGAGGCGCACGACAAGCTCGACCATCATGGCAAGCATTTCCACACCAAGGTCGGACGTGCATGGAACAAATTCCCCTTCCCCGCACTTGTCGCTCTCGCCTATCTGGTGCTCGGCATTGTCTACAGCACATGGGCTACGGGCCTCTTCCTCGTCTTTTTGATTCCCGTCTATTACGCGCTTGGCGACTTTATCGATCAACGCCGCTTATCTAAGCTGATCGATGTCGTCTATTCAGTCAGTGCCGAGGCATGGTTCCTCTACATGTGGCTCTGCCTGGGGCAACCCCATCCCGCCTGGGTAATACTCATCACCATCCCGGTCGTAAAAGCACTCATGCGTTGGTGCCGTAAACAATGGAAGTGCCGCAAACAGGCCTAAACCACCCCAACCAGCCAGCGCCACTCATCCGACACCGCCTGCCCCTTCCAAGTTGCGGTGAGATAGGGACTGTTTTGAAGCTCCAAAGCGCCAAACAGTCCGTATATCACCGCAACTTACAAACAACTGGGTCAGTTCCGGCACGGAGATTAGCATTGAGCTGACCGCGCGCCAAGAAAAGGGCCTATTTACTACGTTTAACTCGAGAGGGCCGACCATACCCGCCTTTTCCGAAAATTGGCAAGCCCTCTACCTGCGGTTTTAATTTCATAATCTTTGTCACGGTCGAGGGTGTGGTAGCAAACGTAGTAGATAGGCCCATTTTGTGGCATACGACCCATACAAGCCCAATCTCGAAGGCTAAAGAGAGCCTCTCATCCACGCCTGTGAGCGAAAACCAAATAGAATGAAAGGCAAATGGAAAGCCCGTTTGACGAGCGGAGGACATATGCGCGACGTAGCCGAAAGCGACTGGAAGCTATTTAAGAAAATGCTTCCTCAATGGCAAGAACGTTATATGGAAAAGCTCATCGCCCAGTACGTTGAGATGCTGAACGGCGACAGCGAAGCGTCCAGTAGATTTTGGACACTAGAAGAGCGCCTCAATAGAGACAAGCTGTCCTCAGGCGTAATTGCAAACGACATTCGCCGCAGCACAATGCACCGCGAGATAGCCAATTTGCTTATCGACAGCGTGATCACCCTTGACGACCTTGACGGTTTTACCGAGGACATTAAGAGCTATGCGCAACACTGGATTGGCCAGTAAGAGCACTGAACGACAGACATCCCCAGCAAAACGGACCAAACGCCGGGCCACCTAATGGTTGTCCGGCGTTTGCCCAGATAAAACCTGCCAAAATAAACCTGTCCCTTTTTGGCAGGTTACTCGGCACTCTTGAGGGCACCGACCATGTCAATCTTGTTGAGGGTACGGTTGGTGGCGAGGTTGACGATAAACGTAAAGCCAAAGGAAAGCACCACGGCGAGCACGTAGCTTAGCGGCTCGACCTCGACGTCAAAGTACAGCGACGGCATCTGCAAAATGTACGTAAAACTCTCGGCCAGCAAGCCGCCCAGCGGTACGCCCAGCGTGGCTCCGATCGCCGTGAGGATCAACGTCTCCTTGTTAACGTAATGGTGAACCTCGCCACGGCGGAAGCCCAGCACCTTGATGGTCGCCAGCTCGCGTTCGCGCTCCGAAATATTCGTATTAGACAGCGTAAACACCACCACAAACGACAGGCACGCCGCCATAAAGGTCACGAGCACCACGACCGAATTGATAATCGTAAAGTTCGCCTCATAGTTTTCCCAATGCTCGGCCGTACTCGAAATCGTAAGCCAACCGTCACTCTTAAGATTCTTGCTAAACGCAATCTGGTCGGCCGACGAACCCTTAAGCAGCACAAAGACGCCGTTAAGGCGTGCACTTCGACCGAACGCGCGCTCATAGGTGCCCTGCGTCATGTAAAGCGTGTTGCCTAGATAGTTGAGCGAGATGTCGCTGACTTTGACCTTGGCAACATTGAGCGACGAATCCTGGACGTGAGCCGTGTCACCCGGCTTGATCCCCAGCACCAGCTGAGAGCTCTTGCTCAAATACACGTCTCCGTCACGCAGGGCGAGCGGTTCTTTGGACTCATCCTCCAGGCGCACGTAATCGCCCAAGTCACCCGTGCGGTCGTCGGGAATCACGATGAGCTGCACAGTCTCGCTCTTGCCGCCAAACGTAAAGGTGACGTTGTCGGTCATAATCGGCAGGGTCGAGGTCACCGTCACGTTGGAATCATTGGCCGTGCTGCGCTCATCCAATGCCGCGCACGTCTGCGAAAAATCGTCGGGATTGGCGACCGCCAGCAAGTCATAGCGCGTGATATGCCCGTACTGCTTGGGCGACAGCGCGACCGACGTATCACGAATGCCCATGCCGCAAATCACAAGCGCCGTGCAGCCCGCAATGCCAAAGATGGTCATAAAGGCGCGCTTTTTATAGCGGAACAGGTTACGCGCTGCCACCTTGTTCAAAAAGCCCATGCGGCGCCAGATAAAGCCGATGCGCTCGAGCAAGATGCGCGAGCCGGCGCGCGGGGCCTTGGGGCGCATGAGCGAGGCCGGGGTCTCGGCCATCTCGTGGCGGCAGGCGATAATCGTGGCGCCCACCACGCCCACGGCAAACAGCGCCACCGAGACAATTGAGGACACGATATCGTACGAAAGCAGCATCTGGGGCAGTGAGTACATATCATCGAACACCGTAAACAGGAACAGCGGCAGGCCCACAAATCCGATGATATTGCCGAGCACGCCGCCGATCAGGCACGCCCACAGCGAGTAGTCCACGTATTTGGACAGAATGCGCCCGCGCGAATAACCGAGCGCCTTATACAGGCCGATGAGCGTGCGTTCCTCCTCGACCATACGCGTGGCGGTGGTAAGGCTGATGAGCACGGCGACGATAAAGAAGATGAACGGGAAGACCGTGGCGATGGCCTCGATCGAGGAGCTGTCGCTCTCGACGCTCGAGTAGCTCGCGATGTTGCCACGGTCCTGGATGTACCAGGTGCATTCGCCAAGGTCGGAAATCTCGGCGCGGGCATCGGCGAATTGCTGGTCGGCGGCGGCGCGGCGCTGGTCCAAATCGGCCTGAGCCTGGGCGCGCTCCTCGCTGCCCTCGGCCATACGGTTGATGTTGTCCTGTTCAATCCCAAAGACCATGTTCGCTTGACGCTCGGCCGCGTCCAAGCTCGCCGGCGTATCGGCCGTCAGTTCCTGGGCACGCGCTTTTTCGCGCTCGTCACGAATCTTCTCGATATTGCCCTTGACCTCGTTAATCCTTGCCGTATAGGCATCGGAATAGGAGTTGAGGTCCTTGGCTCCCTCGACGATCACGTGGATCGCGGAATAGGACGACGACGTCGCGGCATCCTCACTCACGTAGAACTTGTAGTCCGCGGCCGAGGCGGCACGGAAGGCGTTGACTGTCGAGTCGGAGCTCACATCAGTGGGATCGAGGACCTCAGCCGTAATGGTGTAGTCCCCATCGGCAAACTGGTCCTTGGCGCTTTGGTTCGACGAGCTCGCATCGTTGGCGGCAAAGCTCACCGTATCGCCGATTTTCTTGCCCGAAGCCTTCAAAAAACGTGAGGTCACTGCTACTTCGCCCGAAGTCTCGGGCAGCTCGCCGCATACTAGCACCGGTTGGTCAATATTCTCTTTGGAGAGGCTCTGTACGATGACACGCTCGCGCGTCGTACCCACGGCGGTATAGGCGGTCTCGGTATAGATGCCCTCGGCCGTCTCGACGCCATCGACCTCTTGGATCGCAGCAAGATCGTCATCGGTCAGACCATAGGTCGACTGCACGTTGATGTCATAAACATTCTGCTGGTCAAAGTAAGCGTCGACCGAATCGCACAGATCCTCGCAACCCGCCTTAAGGCCACACATCACGCTCACGCCGAGCGCGGTGATCACGACAATGGACAAGAAGCGTTTGAGGCTGCCGCGAATCGTGCGGTAGACACCGCGGCGAAACACCGTCGGCACCATGTCGTTTGAACTTTGGGCAGTGCGGTAGGTCGTAAAATCCTGCTCGCGCTCCGTGTTCTGCGCGTCGCGGCGTTGGCTGTTTTGGCGGTCCTGATCCATGGGCGCTACCACTCGATCGTCTCGATCGGCACGGGATTTTGCTGGACCGTCTCGCTCTCCACTCGACCACTCTTAAAGCGGATCAGGCGATCGGCCATGGGCGCGAGCGCGGAGTTGTGCGTGATGATGATGACCGTGATGCCCTGCTTGCGACAGGTGTCCTGCAGCAGCTGCAAGATCTGCTTGCCGGTTTTATAGTCGAGCGCGCCCGTGGGCTCGTCGCACAGGAGCAGCTTGGGGTTCTTTGCCAGTGCACGGGCGATGGACACGCGCTGCTGCTCGCCGCCCGAAAGCTGCGCGGGGAAGTTGGCGAGGCGCTCGCCCAGGCCAACCTGGCAAAGCGTTTGCTCGGCATCGAGCGAATCGGGGCAGATTTGCGCCGCGAGCTCGACGTTTTCGAGTGCCGTCAGGTTGGGGACCAGATTGTAGAACTGGAAAACAAAGCCGACATCGGCGCGGCGGTATTCCACGAGCTGCGTCTCGTTGGCGGAGCTCACGTCGCGTCCGTCCACCGTCACGGTGCCGGAAGTTGCCGTGTCCATGCCGCCCAAGATATTGAGCGCCGTGGTTTTACCGGCGCCCGAAGCGCCCAGGATAATGGCAAGCTCGCCACGCTCAACGGTAAAGCTCGCGCCGTCGAGCGCATGAATGCGGGCATCGCCCTCGCCGTATGCTTTGATGACGTCTTTGAATTCAATATAGGCCATCGATTAATTCCCATCTGGTCGGATAACTCTTTAGTATTACCCATTTCGCACCGACCAAAAAGGGACAGGTTTATTTTGGCAGGTTTTATAAGGGGAAACGTACCTCTTTGGGGGCAGCGCGGGACGCGCAGGGGCGGCCGTGCAGATCGGCACAGCCGTCTCACGTGGAATCGACCGACGCCCGCCTTTCCGTGACACCGGCAACTCGTTTTTGCTTGTTGGCATGGCCGCCATTATGACTTGGGACTGAGCACTCAAATTCTCACTCCTCATTGCCACGCTTGCCGCAAGCTATCAGGGTGACGAGATGACGACGCTCGCTGTAGCAGCGCAGCCACACTCTATAAGCGAGGCGTTTGCCAGCAAAAAAGCGCGCGACAGGGTAAGCCCGCCGCGCGCTATCCTATGCGGACTAGTTATTGTTGTTGGTCATCGAGGCCACTGCTGCCGCAAGATTGGAAATGGGCATCGTCTGCAACCAGATGCGACCGGGACCGGTGAGCACGGTGTTGAACACGCCCTCGCCACCAAACATGATGTTTTTGACGCCCTTGACCATTTGAGCGTCGATGCTCACGCTCTCCTCAAAGCCGGCCACGTTGCCGGTATCCACAATCATCTGCTGGCCAGCAGCGAGCTCGTACTCAACCAGGTCGCCGTCGATCTCGGCAAAAGCAACACCCGAGCCCGTGAGCTTCTGCATGATAAAGCCCTCGCCGCCAAAGACGCCGGCCTTTGCCTTCTTGTTAAAGTGAATGCTCAACTCGACGCCACTTTCCGCGGCAAGGAACGAACGCTTCTGCAAAATCCAGCTCTTGCCCGGACCGATCTCGATTGGCACGATGCGGCCGGGGAAGCAGGAGCCAAACGCGATCATGCCATCGCCACGCGCGGTCCAAATGTTTTGGAACAATGCCTCACCCGAAAAAGCCTTGGAGAACATCTTGCCGATGCCACCGCCCGAGGTAGACATTTCCATGTTGGGGGTCATCCAAGCCATGGCGCCGCTTTCGGTGATCATGGATTCGCCATCGCTAAGGTTGCACGTAACAACCGGGAAAGCCCCTCCGCCGATCTCGTACTGCATGACCGTCTCCTTTCCACTCAGGAGCCGAATAACGATGCCTATATTTTAGCAGGTAGAGATGCATATGTTCACACCGCCCATGCCCTCTCCTGCGGACGTTTCCCCAGATAAAACCTGCCAAAATAAACCTGTTCCTTTTTGGCAGGTTTTAAAGGCAAACGGTGAAGGTGATCTGGTTGCCGTGACCGGATACGGTGGCGGCGCCT
>CAJJZM010000105.1:0-6999 GCA_905197595.1 uncultured Collinsella sp. | reverse complement strand
AAGACGACCTTGACGGAGAGCCTGTTATATACCAGCGGAGCAATCGAGGCGCCCGAGCCGTGGGAACAGCGCGAGATCATGCGCTTGGTCGGTAAGTTCTCCCATGTTCTTAACGAAGAGTGCGAGGCATTTAAACGGCAAGTGGCCGCCGAGAACGAGGCTGACGATAAGGGCGAAGGGGAGACATGCGACTCTTAATGAGATTTATGAGGCCGTATCGCGGGCTGATTGCGGTGACGCTGTTTGTACTGCTGATAGATAACGTCGGCACGCTGCTGGTGCCTACAATGTTGGCGAATATGGTCAATACTGGTATCACGACGGGTGATATCGACTACATCTTGCGCAACGGCGTGTATATGCTCATCGCGACCGGCATGGCCAGTGGCGGCGCGGTGCTGGGCTGCTATCTTTCGGCCCGTCTGGCGGCCAATGTGGCCTGCGACATTCGCAACGCCGTCTACGATAAGTCGCTCGAGCTGTCCGCCAGCGACTTTGAGCGCTTTGGTACGGGTTCGATGATCACGCGCTCGCTCAACGACATCAACGTGATCCAGCAAGCGATCCTGCAGACGATTCAGCTGGTGTTACCGGTACCGTTCTTGGCCGTGGCGGGCATCATCTTTGCCTGGTTTATCGATCCTGCCATGGGTACGCTGCTGGGCGTGGTCGTTGCGATCGTGCTGGTGGCGGCGGTCTTTACCGTTGCCAACGCCGCGCCGATCTTTATGCGCCTGCAGAGCTTTATCGACCGCATGAACGTGGTGCTGCGCGAGAACATCGTGGGCGTGCGCGTCATCCGCGCATTTAACAAGGAGCGCCACGAGGAGCAGCGCCTGGACGAGGTGTTTAGCGATTATGCAGCCAATGCCATCAAGGTCAACCACCTGTTTGTGGGTCTCGACAGCTCCAGCTTCTTTTTGATGAATATCGCCGAGGTGGCGGTGCTGTGGGTGGGCGGCAACCGCGTGGGCGTCCATGCCATGCAAATCGGCAGCATCTCGGCCGTGTTGGAGTACGCGATCCTGATCCTGTTCTTTGTGATGATGGCGCAGATGGTGGTGCTGACGCTTCCGCGCGCCGCGGCGTGCCTCAACCGTGCGCAGCAGGTGCTCGAAATCGAGCCGAGCATCGTGGACGGCAAGGCTACGCTGGGCGACGGGGCGCCCGAGTCCGCAGATGGAGCCGACGCGGTGGCCGTGTTCGACCACATGTCGTTCCGTTTTGACGATGCTGACGAGGACACCCTGCGTGACCTGAGTTTTGCCTGCCGCCGCGGACAGACGACCGCGATCGTGGGCTCGACGGGCTCGGGCAAGTCAACGGTGGCCAAGCTCTTGCTTCGCTTCCACGATGCCACGAAGGGCGCCATTCGCCTGAACGGCGTCGATCTGCGCGACCTTTCGCAAGACGATATCCGCGGGCGTATCGCCTATGTGCCGCAGAAGGCATGGCTGTTCTCGGGTACGGTGGCGAGCAACCTGCGCTTTGGTAACGAGGGTGCGACCGAGGCTGACATGCTCCATGCGCTGGAGGTTGCCCAGAGCACCTTTGTGCTCGACCAGCCCCAGGGGCTCGATACGCCGGTGGCCCAGGGCGGCACAAACTTCTCGGGTGGTCAGCGCCAGCGCCTAGCGATTGCCCGCGCACTCATGAAACATGCCGATCTGTATATCTTCGACGACAGTTTTTCGGCTCTGGACTTTAAGACCGATGCGGCACTGCGCCATGCGCTGCAGGGCGAGACGTGCGATGCCGCGGTGCTCATCATCGCCCAGCGCATCTCGACTATTTTGCATGCTGATCAGATTGTGGTGCTCAAAGACGGTGAAGTCGTGGGCCTAGGCACGCACGACGAGCTCATGGAAACCTGCGAGGTGTACCGCGCTATCGCAGAATCGCAGATGAAGGGAGGTGAGTAGCATGACCGAGGAACTCAAGAAGCAAGGCATCGCCGATGACGTCGCGGCTGCAGAGACAGTCGAGGAGACGGGCGCCACGCCCGACCTGGACGAAAAAGCCAAGGCAGCGGCGGAGCGCGAAGCTCGCCGCCAGGCACTCTACGAGGAAAACGAGCGCGCCGAGGACGAGCGCGCCCGCGCCGAGGCGGAGCGCATGCGTGACGTTGACGACGAGGACGAGGACGAGACGCCCCGCGACACTTGGGCGACGGTGCGCCGCCTGTGGAGCGAGGCCGCCGGCGACCATTGGCGCTTCTATATCGTGTTCGCGAGTATCGTGTTCTATGCCATCTTTAACACCGCGGCGCCGGCTTACAGCGCCCGCGTGATCGATGAGCTGTGGGGGCACATGAAGCTGGCGTTTGCCAACAACACTACCTTCAGCATTACCTGGGAGAACTGCGGCAGGACCATCTTTATCTACTTTATGATCTGGACCGCCGCCGCCTCGTTCTACGCACTCCAGAGCTTTTTGATGTCGAGCGTTGCCGAGCGCCTCAACCTGCGCCTGCGCAACCGCATCGCACAAAAGCTCAACCGTCTGCCGCTTGCCTACTTTGACGCGCATCGTCCCGGCGAGGTCGTCAGCCGTGCGACCAACGACTTGGACAAGATGTCCGAGAGCATGCAACGCGGCTTGCTGCAGTTGCTGGTGTCGATCGGTACCGTGGTGGGCGCCGTGAGCGTGATGTTCGTGTTTAGCGTGCCGCTCACGCTCATCTTTTTGTTCTTTACGGCGCTTTCGCTGCTGGTGACGAAGGTCGTGTCGCGCCGCACGCACGATGTGACGGGCGAGCGCCAGGAGTGGGTGTCCAAGATTACGAGCGCGGTCGAGGAGGGCTACTCGGGCCGTCTGGTGATCCGTGCGTTTAACCGCGAGCGCCAGAGCTCTGCCGAGGTACACGAGGCTTCGAAGGAGCTGGCGCGCGTGAGCACCAAGGCCGACTTTATGATTAACGCCGTCGGCCCCGCGGTGCGCTTTATCGGCCGTTTGGCGCAGATCGTGATCGCGCTGGTGGGCTGCAGCATGCTGGTTGCCGGGCATATGACCGTCGGCGTGTTCCAGGCGTTCCTCCAGTTTATCTACGAGGCGTCCGAGCCCATGACGGAGCTGTCGTTTACCTTTAACTCGCTGCAGAGCGCACTGGCGAGTGCGGAGCGCGTGTTCGACCTGCTCGACGAGCCCGAGATGGAGGCCGATCCGTTGCCAGTGGCCGCCGCCAAGCTGCCGGGCAAAGTGGAAGGCCGTGTCGCTTTTGAGCATGTGCGCTTTGGCTATGCGCCCGACAAGCCGCTTATGCGAGACGTGTCGTTTACCGCCGAGCCGGGTCAGAAGATCGCCGTGGTGGGAACCACGGGCGCGGGTAAGACCACGCTCATCAACCTGCTCATGCGCTTTTACGAGATCGACGGCGGCCGCATTACCCTCGACGGCGTGGATACGAGTCGTATGGCTCGCGGCGAGCTGCGCCAGCAGTTTGGCATGGTGTTGCAGGACGCCTGGCTGTTCGATGGCACCATTGCCGAGAACATCGCCTATGGCTGTCCCGAGGCGACGCGCGAGGAGATTGTCGCGGCCGCACGTGCCGCTCAGGTCGACTTCTTTGTGCGCACTATGCCGCAGGGCTACGACACGCGGGTGGCTAACGATGCCGAGAGCATCAGCCAGGGCCAACGTCAGCTGCTGACCATCGCGCGCGTGCTGCTCAACAACCCGGCGATCCTCATCCTGGACGAGGCGACGTCGAGCGTGGACACGCGCACCGAGCTTGTCATCGGCCGCGCCATGGACGCGCTCATGCGCGGGCGCACGAGCTTTGTGATCGCGCACCGTCTGTCGACGATCGTCGATGCCGACCTCATCCTGGTCATGGATCACGGCAATATCATCGAGCAGGGTACGCACAAGGAGCTGCTGGCTGCCGAGGGCGCTTACGCCGACCTCTACCTAAGCCAGTTCGCATAAGGTGACAAAGGGGCAGTCCCGCATGTCGCATCGAAAAGAAGGCGCGCCGGGGGCTGATTCCCTGGCGCGCCTTTTGTGCTGGCGTTCATGCTGTGGCGGCTGCCCACGGCCCTAGCGCTCGTCCACGAGCTTGGCGACGAGGGCTTTGAGCTCGGCCACCTCTCGCTCGAGTTCCTTGACGCGACGGGCGTTTTCGTTGATGCCCTGGCGGTTGAGGGCGCTCTGCTCGGCGGCATCGTCGGGCATGTACTCGCGATGCTGCTTGGCGTCGAAGCTCTCCTCGAACACGCGGCAGCCGTTGCGCTTGATGATGCGCCCAGGCACGCCCACGACGGTGCAGTTGTCGGGCACGTCCTTGACGACGACCGAGTTGCCGCCGATCTTGACGTTGTTGCCGATGTGGATGTTGCCAAGCACCTTGGCGCCCGTGCCCACGGTGACATTGTTGCCCAGGGTGGGGTGGCGTTTGCCGGTCTCGTTGCCGGTGCCGCCGAGCGTGACGCCCTGGTAGAGCACACAGTTGTCGCCCACGATGGTAGTCTCGCCAATAACGACGCCCATGGCGTGGTCGATAAAGAAGTGCTTGCCGATCTGCGCGGCGGGATGAATCTCGACGCCGGTGATATGGCGGGTTAACTGCGAGAGCACACGGGCAAGCGATCGATGGCCGTGTTCCCACAGCCAGTGTTCGGGCACATGATTCCACTTGGCGTGCAGGCCGGGGTAGGACAGGAAGATGACCAGGCCATTTTGCGCGGCAGGGTCCTGCGCCTGGACGGTCTTGATGTCCTCGCGAATGGTATTGATAAAGCTCACCGGCCGCCCTCCCTTAGCGCCATGGCAATGCGATTCAATAAAGTATAGCGATTCGCTAGGGATTAGGAAGGGTAATCTTGGCGGCTTTGCGCGACAGGTGTCAGTTATGCAAACTTGCTGGTAATGAAGTAAGACTTTTGAGGGGTTTGGCCCGTGCTCGCGCCGCAACCGTATACTGGTCAACTTGGACGTGTCCGCGCCCACAACTGAGAGGTTTTACTTCATGGGTTTCATCAATTTTATCGCCGAGCTGCTTAAGGATCCGCGCACTGCGATCGCCAGCTGGATCGCCGCCGGCCCGCTCATGGCCTACGGCTGCGTGTTCCTGATCATCTTTATCGAGACGGGCGTGGTGTTCTTCCCGTTCCTTCCCGGCGACTCGCTGCTGTTTGCCTCGGGCTTCTTTGCCCATAACGGCGGCTTTAACATCGTGGCGCTTCTGGCCACCGCATGGGCCGCAGCCATCCTGGGCGATCAGTGCAACTTTATGATCGGCCACTTCTTTGGCCGCAAGATCATCGCCTCGGGCAAGGTAAAGGCCATGACGCCCGAGCGCATCAAAAAGTCCGAGGATTTTCTGGATAAGTGGGGCCATCTGGCCATCTTCCTCGGTCGCTTCTTCCCGTTTATTCGCACCTTTGTGCCTTTTATCGCCGGCATGGGCGGCATGCACTGGCGCAACTTTGTCATCTTTAACGTGCTGGGTGGCATTACCTGGTCGACGGTCTTTACGCTGCTGGGCTACTTCTTTGGCGGCATCCCCTTTGTGCAGGAGCACTTTGAGCTGCTGATCGTGGGCATTGTCGCCGTGTCGATCATCCCGACCGTGGTCGGTCTGGTTAAGGCTAAGCTCGGTAAAAAGAACGCCTAGTCCGAGCTTGTTTTCGGATGTTAATTCCAAGGCCCGTCATCGGATTCGATGGCGGGCCTTTTGTGTTGAAGGCAAATGAAAATACTTTACTTAGTTAAAGAAAATCGTTTTATCTAAGGCGTACGGGGAGTACAATCACCTGCATGCGAATCGACGCGCCATCGGCTTTGATGCTGCCCGCGTGTCCTGCCCGGCTCTACGCTCCGGGTATGCGACGTTGCGACGCGGCCGGCTTCGGTCCTTGCGTGCGGGTTCGCGAGTATGCAAACGTGTATGTAAGGAGCGACATATGACTGTCGAGAAGAAGGATATCGATTGGGGTAGCCTCGGCTTTAGCTACATGAAGACCGATTACAGCTACGAGGCCCATTGGAAGGACGGCGAGTGGGACGAGGGCGGCCTGACCACCGACCACACCATGCACGTCTCCGAGTGCGGCGGCATCTTCCACTACTGCCAGGAGGTCTTTGAGGGCCTGAAAGCCTACACCGCCGAGGATGGCAGCATCGTCTGCTTCCGTCCCGATATGAACGCCGAGCGTATGTACAACTCCGCCCAGCGTCTGGAGATGCCCCCGTTCCCCAAGGACAAGTTTGTCGAGGCCGTCAAGCAGGTCGTCTCTGCCAACGCCGCATGGGTTCCGCCCTTCGGTTCTGGCGCAACCCTGTATGTGCGTCCGTTTATGATCGGCTCCGGTGACGTGATTGGCGTGGCTCCCGCTCCTGAGTACACGTTCCGCATTCTCGTGACCCCGGTCGGTCCGTACTTTAAGGGTGGCCTCAAGCCTGTCAAGCTGCGCGTTTCCGAGTACGACCGCGCCGCACCGCACGGCACTGGCAACATCAAGGCTGGCCTCAACTACGCCATGTCCCTGAAGCCCACGATGGAGGCTCACCGCGAGGGCTATGCCGAGAACCTGTATCTCGACTCCGAGTCCCGCACCTATGTCGAGGAGACCGGTGGCGCCAACGTCCTGTTCGTGAAGGAGGACGGCACGCTCGTCGTTCCGCAGTCGCACACCGACTCCATTCTTCCCTCCATCACGCGTCGTTCGCTCGTTCAGGTCGCTGAGGACCTGGGCATGACCGTTGACCAGCGTCCCGTCGAGTGGGCTGAGGTCAAGGCCGGTACCTTTGTCGAGTGCGGCCTGTGCGGCACTGCTGCCGTCATCTCCCCGGTTGGCGAGATCGACAACAAGGTTTACGGCGCCGATGAGACCGTGACCTTCCCGGCTGGCTACACCGAGATTGGCCCCGTGATGAAGAAGCTCCGCGAGACCCTGACCGGCATCCAATCTGGTGCTGTCGAGGATAAGCACGACTGGGTTTACACCGTCGCGTAAGCTGCCATAGCTGTTCGGCCCGAGGGCAACCTTCCTTTCCGGC
>CAJJZM010000104.1:0-7000 GCA_905197595.1 uncultured Collinsella sp. | reverse complement strand
ATTGAGGCCCTCCGTCAGGTTGGCATTCCGTACGGGCTCGCGCGCAAGCTTATGCTTGTAGCCGTGCTCAACGCCGACCCCCATGGGCACGCCGACAGCGTCCAGACCCTCGACCTGGACGCGCGCAGGGAGATCCGCGACATGGCGGCGAAGCTGGGCGTCGATGCAGACTTCTAGCGTCCCACGACCGGTCGTGCAGCGCGGGGCGGACGGGCGCTGGTTCGCCCGACCCTACATGGGCACCGACCGCGTGACAGGCAGGCGGATCAGGCCGTACAGGTCGTGGGACGCGGATCTGACGCGCGAGCAGGCGCAGGCCGAGTGCGACAGGTGGGTCGCGACCTTCATCCCGTCTTCGGCGCAGGACAGCTCCAAGCGCCTGTCCTCGATGCTTGAGACCTATGTCTCTGACCCGGTGAACGGCCTGGCCGACAACTCGGTCGCAGCCTACCGCAGCGTGATCAGGACGATGGTGGAGCCGACCATCGGGCGCATCCCCTATGACCAGCTGCAGCCCTGGGACGTATCGGCCGCCTACCGCATGCTGCTCGCGCCCAGGAGCGGCAGGGGCATGTCGCCCAAGACCGTACTCGTCATGCACGCGCTGCTCAAGGGTGCGTACAGGACTTGGGGCCATGTCATCGGTCGCGACATCATGCTCGAGGTCCAGGCGCCCAGGGCGAAGCCCGCGGAGCCCTTCGCCCTGTCTGAGCTCGATGCTGATGAGCTGTCCCGCGCGATGGTGTCCGCTATGTCCTCGCGCGACGCCACGGGCGCCAACATCGCAAGGCGCACCGAGGCCATGGCGGTCTACCTCGCCCTCCACACGGGCCTGCGGTGCGGTGAGGTCTGCGGGCTGCAGCGCCGCGACTGGCGTCGCTCGCTGCACGACATCCACGTGGCGGGGCAGGCCGTCGAGAAGCCCAGCCTGCACAGGCAGGCCTACACCAAGGGCAAGCGTGCGCGCAACGTCTCGGTCTCGCCGGCGGTCGAGGCGCAGCTGGAGCGCCACCTGGAGTGGCAGGACACGTGGCTCGTTCGCAAGGGGCCGGCGGCGCCAGTGATTACCTTCGGCTGCGCAGGAGGGCTCGCGAGGCCGTCGACCGTGACGGCTAGGTTCAAGGCGATCGCACGCGAGCTCGAGCTGCCCGAGGAGACCGTGTTCCACACGCTCCGGCACACGCACGCCACGTGGCTTCTCACTCACGGTTGGGACATGCGCCTGGTGCAGGAGCGTCTGGGTCACGCGAACGTCAAGACGACGCTCGAGGCGTACGGCTCGGTCATGCCGGGCCGCGACAGGGAGGCCGCCGAGGCCTTCACCGATTCGATTTACGGAGGTGAGATACATGGATAAGTTCAACTTCAACAGGGACTTCTACGAGGGCTGCCGCGCGCTCGGCGACAGGGAGGGCATGGCGCTCGCCTGGGCGATGCTGCGCTACGGCTACGAGGGGGTCGAGCCCAAGTTGAAGCCGGCGACCATGGCGGCGTTCAGCTTCGCAAGGGGGCGCATCGACGCCATGGTGAGCGGGAGCATGGGCGGCCGCGCAAGGGCCGCCAAGTCTTCCGGCCGGGTGCCTTGCCAAGGGGGTAGCCAAGGGGGTAGCCAAGGGGCCACCCAACAGGGTAGCCAGCAGAAGGAGAAGCAGAAGGAGAAGGAGATAACCCTTGCGGGTTATAGCGCGGCCCGCCAAACCCCCGACGACTTCGACCCGCCCTCGATGGAGGACGTCGAGGCCTACTTCGCCGCCAACTGCCTGCGCGGCGACCCCCGTCAGTTCTTCGACCACTACGCAGCACAGGGCTGGACGCTGCCGAGCGGCCTGCCCGTGACCGACGTGTGGGCGCTCGCCCGCAACTGGAGCCGCAAGCAGGTCGGCTTCGATGCCGACCGCAAGGCGCGGGGCGGGCAGACCTCCCAGGAGGTCGAGCGGGCGGCCGTGTGGAAGCCCGTGAAGACGGATGCGGAGCGCATAGTCGAACTCAGGCGCGAGCTGGGTGAGGCGTCATGATCACCCTTTGGGAGATGCTCGAGAACGAGAAGGCCGACCCCGCCCACGGCCGCCCACTCGACCTGACGCGGATCTACATGGCAAACGTCATGTCGCATGGGGATGCCGCCCGGCTGACCAAGGAGCAGGAGCTCCACGACGCGGAGGCGCGCGAGGCGCAGCGCGCCGACCTGTACGAGATGGTCACCGCCATCGCGGGCGGCAAAAAGCCGGAGGGCGAGGAGCCGGAGGGCAGGCGTGCCAAAAGTGAGCCAACGGGCGCGAAGGAGTTGGGGCAGCAGGCACTGGGGTTGCCGCCGCTAGACGGTACTGGCGGTACGGCCGAGGAGGCCGAGGCCGCAATTAATGCCATATTGTCTGAAGAGAGAAAGCGAGAGACGTTTTGACCGAGATCTCAGCGGTGATGGGGGCCTACCGCGACGCCCTCGACAGGCACCGGATACCCTGGGCCGACGACACGTACGACACGGAGTGGGTGGGCGGCTACAGGCTGCGCATCGAGCGCACCGCGACCGTCCTGGACGATCACAGGGTGAGCGTGATCTGGGGCTACCAGTGCCTGCCTGGGCGCGAGCCCATGGGGGTGACGGCCGGCTACCCGGGCTACCTCGAGGTGGCTTACGACCCAATCAGCCCCGAGCCGTTCGTGGCATCGCCGGGCGACATCCTGGCCGACATCTTCGGCGTGAGGGGTGAGTCCCGATGAGCTACGCGTGCGGCCCCGCCGACTGGATCGACCTCGCCGTCGGCAGGCTCGAGGACGCCAAGAGGTCGATTGGGGCGGGCTTGGGCCCGACCGCCTGCGATGAGATGCGCCAGGCGAGGCGATGCCTCAACAAGGCGCTGATCTTGGTTGCTGAAGAGAAGGAGATCGTGAAGGAATGGAGCACGAAGTGAGCAGGATGCCTAACACAAGCTACTCCGTCATCACCAACTTCGGGTGCCACTACCAGTGCCCGTACTGCATCACCAAGCAGACCGGTATGGCCCTGCCGGAGACTGACGCACTGGCCGTGTCGAAAACCCTGCGCAACCTGCTGCGAGATGACTACATTGAGTTCCTCAGCTTCTCCGGTGGCGGCGACCCGATGCACGGCATTGTGACCGACAAGACGCGTGCCGCGTGGTACGCCATGACACAAGAGATCTGCTATTGGCACAACGTCGAGACGGAGATGCACACAAGCGCCGAGACTCTCCGTCAATACATGCACGACGACGATGTCATGCGTCTACTGAGAGGCTTCGACCGCGTCGTCTACCACTGTAGGACCGTCGATGACCTCGACCGCGTGAACAAGGCGTTTGCGCATCGTGAGAGCATCTACAGGTGTTGGACGGTTATTCGCGTCGTGTTCGTCGTCACCAAGGAAACCACCATCAACGCTGTCGAGGAAATAGCGAAGGCGTTCCGCGGCTACTTGGGTGTCGATGAGCTGACGTTCCGCCAGATGGTCGACGGAGATTTCACACCGGACGACACGCTTCGCGATTACCTGCTCGATGGGCATAGCGAGGGCCGCTGGCACTATACGGAGCAGGGCGACTACAACCGATACATCGTCAACGACAGGGTGTATGACTGTTTCAAGGACATCGCCCTCGCCTACAGCCGATAGGAGGACTGATGGGGGAACGTTTCACAGCCGACAGCGTGATGACACCGGACGGGGAAGTGATGCCGTTGGGCCCTGTCGACAAGGATGGACGCAAGGTCTCCCTGTCGACCGCGACGCTTTTTGCGGACAGCGGCATGGAGTGCACGGTCAAGAGATATGAGTATCTGCTCGGCGCTGGCGTTTGGCGTGCCTGCTGCGATGAGGGGGTCGTGAGGGTGGACGAGATGCACCTGACCTGCCCGGATACGTTCGGCGCCCTGATGAACGATATCGAAGCTGCTATGAACTGCCCTGCCAGCGAAGAACCGACGCACGCCTACAACGTTGTCTCTGGGATGTGCGATGCCTGCGCTGACAGGTGCGGCGGCACGTTGTGCCAGGCGAGGGCGCTCCACAGCATCTGCTACCGCATTCACTCCCTGCTCGCGGGTGATGGCGAATGAGCTGCTATTTCTGCGGTGGATCCCGCATCGCCTCCATCCACTCTGCGCCCGACCGAGGCCTCCACAACTGGTCCGTTGGTTCCATGACCCTGACGCGCCGATACGACGGCGAGCCGATCGCCAGGGTCGAGCTGGATACCAGCGTGGTGCTCGACGTCTCGGTCAACGGCTCGTGCGGAGACACCGTCAGCGCCGACGTGACGGCGGACGCCTACATCGAGGACATCAAGTACTGCCCGTTCTTTGGAGAGGAGCTTTAGGTGAACGAGAGCTATAAGGGTTTGAAGACATATCTGCTCAACGAGATCGCCGAGGACGCGCGCGGCGTGCTGGATGCAATCGAGGGCAAGGAGATGGACAAGGTCGATGACGAGGAGGTTCTCTGCTTCTGCCATAGTCTCGCAGTCTCGATGACTACGCTGGAGACCGTCGCCATGGTCGGTAGGCTTGTGCCCTGGTTTTTGGAGGATGAGAGAGCATGACCTTTAACGACGTTGAGTTCAAGGCGTGTCCCCGGTGCGGGGTCGAGCCTGTGGTGGATGTCATGCGCGGCCATCCGCGACAGCCCCACTTGGTGGGCGTGGAGTGCCCCGTCTGCCAAGTGAAGTACTACGCCTTTTGGTTGAACGTGGGGCCGGCATCGCTTGGGCACGCCGTGGCCAAGCTCGCGGACAGTTGGAACAGCCGGTGATCCGCTCGGCGGCCGAGCTGTTCCGCGCGACCGCCTGGCGCACGGCGCCCGATCTTGTGTCGGGTCCCGCGCGCCGGGCGCTCGTGCACGGTCGTGCCGACGCGCCGCGGGTGACGGCGGCGCAGATCGGGGAGACGGAGCGGAGGGCGAGGGCGCTGCAGCGCGACCGCGCCCGCGCGCTCAAGAGGTCGAGGACGGCTAAGCGATGAGGTTGTTTGAGAAGCTGTGGCGGATGATTATCGAGAACCGCCGCGTGCGCAAGAGCATCGAGGCGCGCCGCGCCCGCAGGTGCAGGAGGTCGACGAGATGAACGTGATGTGGGACGTGCAGGAGAGGAACTGCGCGGTCTGCGGGAGGGTCTTCATCCCGCAGGCCCCGAAGGCCAAGTACTGCTCGGATGCGTGCCGCCGCGAGCATGAGCAGCGCCGCGCGAAGGAGGCCCGGCGCAAGGGAGCCAAGCCGAAGCGCGACAGGGTGGACCGCTATCTGGCCGGGTCGGGGCCGGCGCACGACGAGATCATGGCCATGCGGCGCGAGGTCGCGATGAGATATTGAGTTTCCGCAGGTAGACATAGGTAGATATATAATTAAGGCCGCTGGCGTTGGAGCGCCGGCGGCCTTTGGCAAAGACGCCTCCCGGCATCCTCTATGTGGCGTAGAGCATGGTACCACGCGGGAGGTCACATGGATGCACGTGAATATATGGAGACTGTACGGGCCGCCCAGCGCGGCATCGACCGCCGCCTGGCGGTCATCCATTCGATGCGGGCGCGCGAGCAGGTGCGCGCCCTGCGCGATGCAGAGCCACCCCGCGGCGTCCATCACGACGGCCGAGGCGAGCAGCGCCCGGGTCATTCGCGACCGCCACAGAACGGCCACTCGCCCGGGGCGGGGGCGTTCTCCATGACGTCGCAGGCCACCGGGTCGCACACCTGCCTGCGGTCGAGTTCCACCATGCGTGCGAGGTAGGCGACGTCGCCGGCCTGGACGTGCTCGCGGAACGTGTCGCGCGCGTCCGCCAGGAACTCGAACACCTCCGTGTGCCACTCGGCGTCCTCGCCTGCCCACGTCACCATGCCGCGCAGGGTCGTGATGTCGTTGGGCAGCTCGTAGCTCTTGCCTGTCATTCCTCTTCCCCCATCCCTATGCGGCCTCGTCCGTGTTCCAGCCCATCAGGTCGTTGGGCGTGCAGCCGAGGGCCAACCCCAATGCCGCGAGGCTCTCGAGCGAAGGCGTCGAAGCCTTGGCCAGATAGTTGCGGATGCTGTATACCGACACGCCCGATGCCGCGGAAAGCTCCTCAGCGGTCTTGATGTCGGCGTGAGCCATCGCAACGCGCAGGTTATGAGCGACGCGTGTGCAAATATCCGTCATTCATGTACCTCCGTTCTAGAAATCTACGTGTTTCGCGTTTGCTGATACTCATTATCTACGTGATTCACGTATTGTCAACATGATTCTAGTAACTTTCTTGATGGATATACACATTTCGCGTAGACTTCTATCTGAAGAAGGGAGAGATATATGTATGAACTCTCGATAAAGAAGATGCGCGAGGCCGCTGGATTTAAGAAGCAGCCAGACGCCGCCCGCGCCCTTGGATGGAAAGAACGCCGCTATGCATCCATCGAGCGAGGTGAAGTGAAACTAACCGCAGAGGACGCTTGCGTGATAGCCGAGGTATTTGGTTGTACGCCAAACGACCTCTGTGGATGGCCGCCTGGCTTGAATGAAGGGTTTGCCGATGAGCTCGACCCCGAAGAGGGCGAGCTGCTCTACTGCTACCGGCAGAGCACCGAGAAGAGGCGCTCGAAGATCCTGGAGACGGCACGCGACCAGGCCGAGCTGTCCCAAAATCAGGCTGCAGCGCCTGAAATCGAAGGGCTGGAAGCGGATCAAGTAAGGACCGCGTAGCAAAGTAAAGAGGTATTCATGGGGCTGTTCAGTTCATTGGCCAAAGCGATTTTGACGGGCAATGGTGCGCCTCGCTCTGCCGCCATGTCCGCACAAGATAGTAGGCACCCCGCGGCGCGCGTCATAGACATCGACGGCGATTGCGAGAAGACGGTGTTCACCTACGTCGGCGTGCCCTTCAAGGGCATCCGGAAAGGAACCGAGTTCTACGTCGATCCGCTCGGTCGCGACATGGTCATCCACAGCAAGTCGACCGGCACGACGGCGGACAGCGCCGAGTTTGGAGATACGCCACTTTCCTACAACGGCACCGCATTC
>CAJJZM010000103.1:0-7000 GCA_905197595.1 uncultured Collinsella sp. | reverse complement strand
CCATCGCAGGGGGGTGGCCCCTGTGATGGTCGCGGCGATGCGCGTCCGGGGCTACGCTTGTAAGGAGTGAACATGCAGGAGTTTTTTGGAATCGATGTGGGCGGTACGGCCGTTAAATGGGCTGTGCTGGGCGAGGATTTTTCCATCCGCGAGCGCGGAAGCCTGCCGACGGGCTTTACCACGGCTGATGAGACGGTCGCGGCGCTGATCTCGCTCGTCGAGCCGTATCGCGAGCGCGTGAGCGCCGTGGGCGTGAGTGCGCCCGGCGGCATCTACGAGGGAGATGTCACAGGAACGATCCATCGCGGTGGTGCGCTCACGTTTATGGATGGCTGTCCGCTCGGAAAGCTCATGCGCGAGGCTCTGGGGGTGCCGATTGCCGTCAATAACGACGGTAGGTGCTGTGCACTCGGTGAGTATGCGGCTGGCGCTCTGCGCGGGACGCGTTTTGGCGTGGTGCTCGCTATCGGCACGGGCATCGGCGGCGGTATCGTCATCGACGGCAAGGTCCTGCGCGGCGCGCACTGCTTTGCAGGCGAGTTTAGCTTCTTGCGCAACGATGTCACGACTGCTGCGAGCATGGAAAACTCCTTTGCGGGTTCGGGCGGTTGGCGTGCGCTCCGCGATGCCGCCGTTGCCGAGAAGGGCCTGCCTGCGGATTCTCCGGTGGACGGCCGCCGCGTCTTTGAGTGGATCGCGGATGGCGACATGGCGGGGCAGCGCGCGCTCGACCGCTACGCTCGCGCATTTGACGGACAGCTCATCAACCTGCAGGCCGTGCTCGACCCCGAGGTCTTTGTGATCGCAGGCGGCATCTCGTGCCATCCCGAGCTCGTCGATGCCCTGCGTGCGCAGATGCCGCTGGCCCTCTCGAGTTACGAAGGGACCCTTGCCGGCATTCCTGTGCCGCAGATAAAGGCGGCCGAGCTCGGCAACGACGCCAACCTTTACGGTGCTGTCCAGGAGGCCATGCGCCTGGTGTAGCGCATTGGACATAATCATTGGGGACGTTCTTGTTTGACTAGTCGTTTAAGAACGTCCCCAATGGCTACCCACAGAATGAGAGTGGATAATCTCCCGTTTTTGGCCTGCATACAGGCTCAAAGTGGGAGATTATCCGCTCTCGTCATTTGATTGGCACTTGCGTCACTTGCACTCATTGGGGACGTACTTAAATGAGTGGCAGTTGGGGACACTCCTTGCCGAGCTGCAAGCCGTGCGCGCCCCTTCTGGGCCTTGCGGCTCAAAATCGGTTTACGCCGTGGGCTGTTGGGGTCAAATTAGCGACATTTTGAGGATAGGTTCGATATTAGGACTGGTTCTCTAATAGAATGAGTTTGCAGGCCATTAAGCGACTGCGGGGGGGGGGTATTCATGAAAGGTATGGGAGACACAACAGCGTATTTGCGTTGGGGCATTCGGGAGATTATATGCCTGGCGCTGTTCTATTTTACGTTTTTGGCTGGCGAGTACCTCTTCGACATGCGCGTGGCCGAGTTTGTGCCGCCGAGCGAGGTTGCTACCTACGAGACCCTCATCGTCGGTGCGAGCGTAATCGGCTTTTTTGTGCGTCCTATTCTGTACTATCGCCGCCCCCGCGCGATCGATACGACGAGCGACATCACGGGCGTGCTGCTGGTGTCGGCATTGCTGCTGATGATTATGGCGGTTCGGTTTGAGGTGGTAATTGCCGGCGGTTTGATGGCGTGTTGCACGCTGGGCTACTGCGGATCGACCGCTCACGCCAACTTTGCGCGGCGCTTTGCGCGGACGCCGTACTTGGCGCGCGCGGCGGCGCTTTCATATGCTCTGGGCGTCCTGCTTCAGGTGTTCAGCCACATGGTGATACCCGCGGGGATTCCGCAGCAGTTTGTTTTTGTTGCCTGTGCGGTCGCGCAGGTGGCGCTCCTCCACGGCGTCCGCCGTGCCAAGCTGCGCGGCGAATCTGAGTTTGGGCCTGAACCCGATATCTCCGAGCTTTCGGTGGATGCATCGGAGTTTGGCGCCAAATGGCGAAACGATCCCGAGTCAACGGCGGCTTTTCGGCGCGCCGTGGTGCGTCTGACGATTGCAACCGCCTGCCTTACCGGGGTGTTTGCCGCCCTCAATGCGGGGCTCACGATCTCGCACGCCGCCGGGTCCGTTGACTTGGGCGATTGGTCGCGCTTGCTGATGGGCGTGAGCGCTCTGCTCGCCGGCGCCCTATTTGACCTGCGCGGGCGCTCGTGTATGAACATCATCATGACCTGCGCCGCCATGTTGTCCACGCTCTCATTCGCTGTGCTTATCACCGATGCCAACGGCGCCAACATACTTGCCGCCACCGTCATCTTCTATCTGGGTGCGGGCTTCTTCGTGGTGTTTTTCACGGCGAAGTTTGCCGCCATTTCGGTGTATGCGCATTGGTCGTATCTGTGGCCGTGTATGGGCCGCGTCATCAATAACGTTTGCGCGATGCTCGTGACGGCACCGGCGGTGGCGATTGTCTCGAGCCAGAACGTGCTGTTGGCAGTGGGCGTGGGGCTTGTACTGCTTGTGGGCATTGCGATCTCGCTGCTGGGACAGTCTGGGCATCAGGTCTATGACGTTGAAGTGCGCGGCGACCTGGCGTTTGCTGCTAGCGACCTTGGCACGGATCCCGTATCCGCCCAGAGCGAGCCCGCCCCCGCAGAGGTGCCGGAGTCCACACTCGACGAGCGTCTCGATACCTTCGCCGTCGCCTTTGAGCTTACGCAGCGCGAGCGCGATATTTTGGAGGCCTTGGTCGCATCGCGCGAGAGTGTTCAAGACATCGCCGCAACGCTCTTCCTTTCGCGCTCCACGCTTTACCGTCATATCGCCTCGATCAACAAAAAGACCGGCGCCTCCTCACGTGTGGCCCTCATCAACTTTTTCTGGTCCTGGGCGCCCAAGGACTAGCCCATTTGGGACGGGGCTTTTTTAGCTGTTTTGGGCAGCCACTGCCAGCGCGAACCACCACAAAGGGGACAGGCACCTTTGTGGTGGTTTTGACGGGAGCGCCTGTGGAGTTACAGCAGTTCGCCGTGGCGGGCGATGTAGCGGCGCTTGGCCAGCTGGGTGAGTGCGATGTAGGCGGCGACGATGCTGACGAGCAGCGCGAAGAAGCTCGGCGGCAGCGGCATGAGGTCTAGCGCATCGGCGATGGGGCTTGCCGGCAGCCAGGTGACGAGTACCAGACCCAGCACGGTGAGAGCGCACAGTGCCGGCGCGGCGTGGTCGCGCGCGCTCGGCAGGCGCGGGGAGCGCAGCATGTGGATCACGAGCGTCTGCGACCACATGGACTCGACAAACCAACCGCTCTGGAAGAGCGCCGTAAAGGCCGCCATGCCTGCGACGTCGCCTACAGCGGCAAGCTCTGCCCAGCTTGAGCCCACGGCGGCGGGGCACACCACAAAGAAGAGCACGGCGAAAGTCACGATATCAAACAGTGAGCTCACGGGACCCAACTCGAGCATAAAGCCCTTAATGGACGCGGCATCCCAGGCGCGCGGACGGGCGGTCCAGGCGTCGTCGACGGTGTCCCACGGCAGCGCGATGCACACGATCTCGTAGACCAGCGACAGCAGCACCAACTGCAGAGCACTCATGGGCAAGAACGGCAAGAACAGGCTCGCGACGGTCACGGATAGCACGTTGCCAAAGTTGGAGCTCACCGTGGTCTTGAGGTACTTGAGTAGGTTGCCGTAGGTGCGGCGGCCTTCGATGATGCCGCGCTCGAGCACGCCCAGGTCCTTTTGGAGCAAGATGATATCGGCGGATTCCTTGGCGATATCGACGGCGGAGTCGACCGAGATGCCGCAGTCGCTCGCACGCATCGCGGCGGCGTCGTTGATGCCGTCGCCCATAAAGCCCACGGTGTGGCCGAGCAACTCGCGCATGACGCGCACCAGGCGCGCCTTCTGCAGCGGCGAGAGCTTGGCGAAGAGGTGGGTGTTCTCGGCGCGCTCGGCAAGCTCGGCGTCGTCGAGCGCATCGATCTCGGAGCCCAGCAAGACGTTGCTCGCGTCGATACCGATCTGTTCGCAGACGGTGGCCGCGACGCGGTCGTTGTCGCCGGTCAGGACCTTGACTGCCACGCCCTTGGCCTCGAGGGTGGCGACGGCGCCCGCGGCACTTGCTTTGGGCGGATCGAGGAAGGCCAAAAAGCCCATCAGCACCATGTCGCACTCGTCGGCGATGCCAAACTCGCCCACGCAGCGCGGATTGGTTTTCTGCGCCACGGCAATCACGCGCAGGCCCTCGGCGTTGAGCCCGGCTACCTGCTTGCGAATCTGGGCGAGCTTATCTTTGGTAAGCGGCTGGGCGGCACCATCGACCTCGACAAAGGAGCAGATCTCGAGCATTTCCTCGGCAGCTCCCTTGGTGACCATCTGGGTTTTGCCTTGGGCGTCGGCGACAGCTACGCTCAGACGACGGCGCGAGAAATCGAAGGGCACCTCGTCGACCTTGGTATAGCTGTCGCGCAGGCTCTGGCCCAGCATGGAATCGGGTGCTGCGGCCGAGGGCGTCACATCGGCGCGGTCGATGACGGCCAGGTCGATAAGGTTCTTGAGGCCGGTCTGGAAGAAGCTGTTCAAAAACGCATGGCGCAGCACGCGTGCGTCTTCGTTGCCATCGGTGTTGAGATAACGCTCGAGCACGATGCGGTCTTCGGTGAGGGTGCCGGTCTTGTCGCAGCACAGGACGTCCATCGCGCCCAGGTTTTGGATTGCTGGCAGCTCCTTGACGATAACCTGGCGACGGGCGAGGTCCTTGGCGCCCTGCGACAGGCTCGTGGTCACGATGACGGGAAGCATCTGCGGCGTGATGCCCACGGCCACGCTCGCGGCGAACAACAGCGCATCGATGACGTTGCCCTTGGTGGCGGCGTTGATGGCAAAGACGGCCGGCGCCATAACGAGCATGAGGCGTACGAGCAACATGGAGACGCTCGAGACGCCGCGGTCAAACGCGCTCTTCTCGCCGCGCCCGTTGAGCATCTTGGCGATGCCGCCCAGGTAAGTGTCCGAGCCGGTGGCAACGACGAGCGCCATGGCGGTGCCGTTTTGCACGGAGGTGCCGGTAAAGACGATGTTCTTGCAGGCAGAGAGCGGCAGCGCGGAGCTGTCGGCACCCTCGACGACCGCGGCAGCAACGGTCTTCTCGACGGCCTCGCTCTCGCCGGTGAGCGCGGACTCGATCACAAACAGGTCGCGCGCGGTGATGATGCGGGCATCGGCCGGCACCATGTCGCCGGCAGAGAGGCGGATCGCATCGCCGGGGACGAGCTCATCGAAGGGGATTTCGATGCGCTCGCCGTCGCGCAGGGCGCAGCAGGTGTTGGAGACCAGGTCCTTGAGGGCCTCGGCCGCATTGCCGCTGCGGGCTTCCTGGATAAACTTCATGCCGCCCGATACCAGAAGCATGATGCCGATGACGATGACCGTGGAGGGATCGCGCTGGGGCTCGGGCACGGCGAGCACGTCGATGTAGAGCGAGACCAGTGCGAGGGCGGCGAGGATGCCGGCGAAGGGATCGATGAAGGCGTCGGCGATGCGGCGCGCGAGCGTCTTGGTCGGCGCTTCGATGGTGTTGGGGCCGACGGCGTTCAGGCGCTCGGCGGCGTGCTCGGCAGTGAGTCCGTCGGCCGTGGCGTCGAGCAGCACGAGGGCGTCCTGGGCGCTATGGGTGGCGGCGAAGACGGTGTTCTTGGGCAGGCCGGCGTGGGCGGCAGGGCGCGCCGTGCGGCGGCGCTTGGAGATGGCTTCGAGTACCGTAGCGGTTTTGAGCATCAGCATAGGGTCCTCCTTGTTGAAGGGAGTTAGCGTACGTGTCGTATTTGCTTCAAAAAACCTAGATGTCGCTCACGTCAAGCTCGCGAACCGCCACAAAGGGGACAGGCACCTTTGTGGTGGTTTTGACGATCGGCTGTTGGCGCTTATGCGTGCGCGGAATCCTCGCGGCGTGCCGAGGGCGACATGCAGGTTTTTCGACTATGACTGCCTTCCATGGCACACCTCCTTAAGGCCGGGCGCGGCGCGCTTTGGGTATCTCGTACCCGTTACAATCCGCCCGTATTCTTGATGAGGGGGTTTGCCGTGTCAACCCCAATGTTTGGAAAACCATTGCCCCTGACAAAGCCTTTACAGAATGCCGAGGCCCCAAAGCGCGCCCGCAACGCGCCCTGCCTGCGCTAAACTGGAAGGCACGTACGCGATTACGAGAGGAGCCCGCATGGAGGCTTACAAGCAAGAGTTCATCAAGTTTATGGTCGAGTCCGACGTTCTTAAGTTCGGCAGCTTTACGCTCAAGAGCGGCCGTCAGTCCCCGTTCTTTATGAACGCCGGCGCCTATGTGACGGGCTATCAGCTCAAGAAGCTGGGCGAGTATTACGCCCAGGCCATCCACGATAACTTTGGCGACGACTTTGACGTGCTGTTTGGACCGGCCTACAAGGGTATTCCGCTGGCCGTCGTGACCGCAATTGCCTACCACGAGCTGTACGGCAAGGAGGTCAAGTACTGCTGCGATCGCAAGGAGGCCAAGGACCACGGCGCCGACAAGGGCAACCTGCTGGGCTACGAGCCCCAGGACGGCGACCGCGTGGTCATGGTCGAGGACGTCACCACCAGCGGTAAGTCCATCGACGAGACCTATCCCAAGGTCAAGGCTGCTGCCGATGTCGAGATCAAGGGCCTCATCGTGTCCCTCAACCGCATGGAGGTCGGCAAGGGTGGCGTGACCACCGCGCAGAAGGAGATCGAGGCCAAGTACGGTTTCCCCGTCGCGAGCATCGTCTCCATGGCCGAGGTCGTCGAGACCCTCTACAACCACGAGATCGACGGCAAGGCCGTCATCGACGACGAGCTCAAGGCCGCCATCGATGCCTACTACGAGCAGTACGGAGCCCGAGAGTAGTTACGCGGGTTTACCAACCCGCATAACCAGTTGACGCTGCGCGCCGCCCAGGGCGACAATTTGTCATTCAAAAGGCGAGGCA
>CAJJZM010000102.1:0-7114 GCA_905197595.1 uncultured Collinsella sp. | reverse complement strand
GCTTTCTTTGCGTGCGGAATCTACGAAAAGTTAACCCGTGCCGCCCGGCCAGGCCCTAGGTTTACTTTCCTGCCGCCAGGATGGCGTCTTGAGTGTCTAGATACTTAGCTGAAATGATTTGAGCAGAGGGGAGCTCCTTGTTGGAAGGGGCTCCCCTCTGTTTTGGTTACTGTGGGACAAATTAATCAGTAGTGTTTGTCCCAAATCTTAAGTATGTGGGGGCTTGCGTCTTGGGCGAGCTTGCCTTACCGAGTGCTTTCCTATTTCGCGTCGGCCCAGGTTATGCCGGTGCTGGCTTCGGCGATCAACGGTACGCGGAGGTCTACTACGTGTTCCATGACGTCGCGGACCATCGCGGTGAGCGCCTCGACCTCATCCACTGGGCACTCAAAGTCCAGTTCGTCGTGCACCTGCAAGATCATGTGAGCGGCAAAACCCTCTTCTTCCAGGCGACGGCTTACGCGGGCCATGGCGATCTTGATGATGTCGGCGGCGGTTCCCTGCATGGGGTGGTTCATGGCCGTGCGCTCACCAAAGCCACGGAGTTGCGGGTTTTTGGCCTTGAGCTCCGGAATATGGCGACGGCGGCCATACATGGTCTCGGCGTAGCCCGTCTGCTTGGCGCGCGCCACCACGTTGTCGAGGAACGTACGCACGCCCGGGTAGGCCTCGTAGTAGCGGTCAATCATGTCGCGCGCCTCGGCCATCGAGATATGTAGCGACTGCGACAGGCCGTAGGCCTGCTGACCGTACACGATGCCAAAGTTCACGGCCTTGGCGCGACTGCGCAGGTCGGGCGTTACCTCGGACACCGGCACACCAAATACGCGCGCCGCCGTCTCGGCATGGAAGTCCTCGCCCTCGTTAAAGGCGCGCACCAAGTGCTCGTCACCCGAGAGATGTGCCAGCAGACGCAGCTCTATCTGCGAGTAGTCCACCGCCAAAAAGACGCTTCCCTCGCCTGCCGAAAACGCCGTCTTGACGGTACGGCCCAGCTCCGAGCGCGTCGGGATGTTCTGCAGGTTCGGGTCGCTCGAGGACAGACGCCCCGTTGCCGTGATGGTCTGGTTGTACGTGGTGTGCACGCGACCGTCACCACGGCGCAGCGGGCCCAGCGTATCCAGATAGGTGGACTTGATCTTAGACTTCTCACGCCAGTCCAAGATCAGACGCACGATTTCGTGGTCGCGGGCAAGGTCGCTCAACACCTTGGCGTTGGTCGAATAGTAGCCGCGCTTAGTCTTCTTGAGGCCCTTGGTCGGAAGCCCCATCACATCAAAGAGCACATGCGACAGCTGCATGGGACTGCCAATATTAAAGGTCTCGTCACCCGCTAGGTCGCGAATGCTGCGCTCGACCTCGGTGATCTGGGTCGCCAGGCCCTCGGACAGATTACGCAGGCGGTCGGGATCCACGAGCATGCCCGCGCGCTCCATCTTGGCAAGCACCGGCACGAGCGGCATCTCGATGCCATCGAACACGTTGGCAGCGTTCTCACGGGCCATGCGGTCGCGCAGCGGCGCCACGAGCGTCAGCGTCAGGGCCGCAGTGCGGGCAGCGGGAACAGGAGCGTGCTCGCCGGCACCCTCCGCGCCGCGCGCCGCAGGCAGCGCCATCTGCAGATAGGTATCAGCCAGATACGCCTCATCAAACTCGGAGCGGTCGGAATCCAGCAGGTAGGCGGCGACCACGGTATCGAAGATGCGCGTGGAATCGACGGCCAGCGGATCCATAAGCTCGGGCTCAGAAGAATCAATGGGCGAAAGCTCATGCAGCAGCGCCTTCATATCCGGGCTCGCCACACGGCCCTCCATAAACAGGCGCGCGAGCACGCCAGCGATCACGCCGCGGACGAAGTTGAAGCCCTCAACCTCAGCCGCCGCACCGCTGTCGCCCTCCTCGAGCGCGAACAGGCCCTTGGACGTCGCCAGCCACAGCGTGCGCGTCAGTCCAAAGAGCGCGCCCTCTTCCTTGTCGTCGTCCACCACGGCGGCGACCCACTCGCCGGCATCAATCGCGCGGGAGACCTCAGCCGCAACGGCGCCAAGCGCGTCGGCATCGCCGGCGGCGGCACGCGAAACGGCAGGCATCTCAAACGCGCTGCCAGCGGCCGCAGCCCCACCCTCGCCGCCAATCAGCGAGAGGAAACGGTTCTGCATGGCCGTGATGCCGAGCGTGCCCAGCGCCGCGGACACCTCGTCGGCAGAAAACGCCGGGAAGGACGTTGCGTCAAAGTCGAGCTCGACGGGCGCATCGGTGCGGATGGTCGCCACCTTACGGCTCAGCAGCGCGTCGTCGATGTGTGCACGCAGGTTCTCGCCCATCTTGCCCTTGACCTCGTCAGCGTGCGCAATGACCTCATCCAGGCTGCCGTACTGTGCAATGAGCGCACTCGCCTTTTTGGGGCCGATGCCCGGCACGCCGGGAATGTTGTCCGACGTATCGCCCTTCAGGCCGTAAAAATCGGGCACGAGCGCCGGCGTAATGCCGTGATACAGGTCGTCCACGCTCTCGGGCGTCATAATCGCCACGTCGGACAGGCCCTTGCGGGTCGAGACCACGTTGACGTGGTCGGTCACGAGCTGATACATGTCGCGGTCGCCGGTCACCAGCAGCATGTCGCAGCCGGCTTCTTCGCCCAGGCGCGCCATGGTGCCCAGGATATCGTCGCCTTCCCAGCCCTCGGACTGCAAAATCGGCACGTTGAGCGCGGCGAGCAGCTCCTTAATCATGGGGAACTGCGCGTGCAAGTCGGGGTCCATGGGCGGGCGTTGCGCCTTATACTGCGGCAGCATCTCCATGCGCACGCGCGGTTTGCCCTTGTCAAACGCCACGACCACACCGTCGGGGTTAAAGGCATCGATCATCTTGAGGAACATGTTCAAAAAGCCAAAGATCGCGTTGGTGGGGCGACCGTCCGGCGCGTTCATGGTGGGCGGCACGGCGTGGAAGGCGCGGTGCATGAGCGAGTTGCCGTCGATAACGGCAAAAGTGCGGCGCTTGTCAGACATATTAAATACCTCGCTTTGGACTGGGCACGGTTTGCTCACTCCAGTTTACACGCTCCCCGCCCCGCGGCCACCGCACATCAAGCTCCCCCGCCACCGTGAGCCCGCGCGTGATACGATGGCTCACGGTACATCAACCAGCACGATCGATCCGAAAGGAGCCTGCGTCATGGAGCGTCCCTGCGCATGGAAAAAGTACACGCCACAGCAAGTCGAGGAGCTCGAGGAGCTTTGCCGCGGCTATAAGCAGTTTTTGAGCGAGAACAAGACCGAGCGCCTGTGCGTCAAGACCGGTATCAAGATGGCCGAGGAGGCGGGATACGTCGACCTGGAGACTGTGATCGCCGAGGGACGCGCGCTCAAGGCCGGCGACAAGGTGTACGCCGCCAATCACGGCAAGGACCTCATGCTCGTCAACCTGGGCACCGCCCCGCTCGAGCAGGGCTTTAACATCCTGGGCGCCCACGTTGACTCGCCGCGCCTGGACCTTAAGCAGAACCCCGCCTTCGAGGCCGGCGACATGGCTTATCTCGACACGCACTACTATGGCGGCGTCAAGAGCTACCACTGGGTCGCTTCCCCGCTCGCGCTCGTAGGCGTCATCTGCAAAAAGGACGGCACCACCGTCGACATCAACATCGGCGACAAGGCCGACGATCCGGTCTTTACCATCTCCGACCTGCTGATCCACCTCTCGAGCGAGCAGATGGCCAAGCCCGCCAAGGACGCCGTCGACGCCGAGATCCTCGACGTGATCGTGGGCGGCCGCCCCGTCAAGTTTGACGAGGACGACAAGGACGCCCCCAAGGAGCCCGTCAAACAGATGTTCCTGGACATCCTCAAGGAACAGTACGACGTCGAGGAGGAGGACTTCCTCTCTGCCGAGATCGAGGTCGTGCCCGCCGGCCCCGCCCGCGACATGGGTCTCGACCGCTCCATGATCTTGGGCTATGGCCACGACGACCGCGTCTGCGCCTACCCCTCCATGCTCGCTCAGATCAACGTGGCAGACGTCGAGCGCACGAGCATCACGCTCATCGTCGACAAGGAGGAGATCGGCTCCGTGGGTGCCACCGGCATGACGAGCCGTTTCTTCGAGAACACCGTCGCCGAAATCATGACGCTCGCCGGCGAGAGCAGCCCGCTGGCCCTGCGCCGCGCACTCGCCCGCAGCCGCATGCTCTCCTCTGACGTGTCCGCCGGCTTTGACCCGGGCTACGCCGGCAAGTTCGAGACCAAGAACGCAGCCTTTATGGGTCGCGGCCTGTGCTTTAACAAATACACGGGCAGCCGCGGCAAGGGCGGCTCCAACGACGCCGACGCCGAGTACGTGGCCCTCATCCGCGACATCATGGACGAGGCGGGCGTTGACTTCCAGACCTGCGGCCGCGTCAACGCGGGCGGCGGCGGCACCATCGCCTACATCATGGCCGAGTACGGCATGAACGTCATCGACTCCGGCGTTGCCGTCCTGTCCATGCACGCCCTGTGGGAGGTCGCTAACAAGGCCGATATCTACGAGGCCTATCGCGGCTACAAGGCCTTCCTCGAGCGCGCCTAACCGACCCTTCATCAGTTGCGGTGAAATACGGACTAAACTGGCCCATAAACGGCCAAGACAGACCGTATTCCACCGCAACTTCCTTCTTGGCAGAGGAGAGTCCATGCTGCAGGTCATCATTTCGCCCGCCAAGCAAATGCGCGCGGCCCAAGATGCTTTTGAAGTCCAGGGCATTCCACCCTCTGCGCACGAGACGGCTCGCCTCCACCGCGCATTGCTAGATATCGAGCGGAATGAAGGCAGCGGCGGGCTGCAGGCGCTGTGGAACGTGAGTGACAAACTGCTGGGACCTTGCCTCAACACCCTGCGTGAGTTCCGGCCCATCCTGAATAACGGCGATCTTGACAATCCCGCACTCGCCCGTCACCTCTCCCCTGCCGTCATGTCCTATCACGGCATTCAATACCAGAGCATGGCGCCCGAGGTCATGGATGCCGCACAGCTCGCATGGCTGCAAGACCATCTGTGGATCCTCTCGGGCCTTTACGGATGCGCACGCCCCTTTCATGCCGTTGAACCGTATCGACTGGAGATGGGCGCGAAGCTCGCCGTCGACGATGCCCGAAACCTCTACGCGTTTTGGAGCGACAAGCTCGCGCGGGCTATCGCCCCGGCAGGCTCAAACACCACGATCGTCAACCTCGCCAGCGTAGAGTATGCCAAAGCCGTTCTGCCCCACCTCGCGGGCGACGCCACGGTCGTCACATGCCTCTTTGGCGAAGGCATCCGCAACGGCAAGCCCATCCAGCGCTCGACCGCCAGCAAAAAGGCGCGCGGCGCCATGGTGCGGTGGATGGCAGAAAACAAGCTCGAGGATACAAGCGAACTTACCGCATTCAACATCGGCTATCGTCACATCCCCGAGCTTTCAGACAAAGACTCCCTGGTTTTCATGAACGCGCGGGCACAATAGGCCCACCGTTTCCAAACACCCCGTTACTCCGCCAAGCCATCGGCCTTTGCAATCTCGCTCGTCGAGCCATCTTGATAAGTAATCTTTACGTGCTCGACCTCGGACACCGTAACACCCGCAGGAGGCTCCAGACGCCATTCCGTCAGGGCGATATCCATGGTCGTGGGGACGTCTCCCCGGTCTTTGAGCTGCACCGTCAGCGTTTTAAGCGCCACGTCGTAAGTCACGCGTTCGATTTCTTCACCAGGAATCGACCCACCACTCAACTGCAGCTGCACAAACTCGTCGCGCGGATACCAATAGTCGCCTGGAACGGCGAGCGTATTGGCATTACCGCCAGTACTCCTCACCGTCATAATCGGTAGGCTATCATCAGCCTCGAACTCCCATGCAGCGCCGCCGTGACCGCCAAACGTCCAGATACAAAAGGCAATCACCAGCACGGCAAGCACCGCAAAACCAATCGCGACAAGGCCATGGTGCGCACGGCTTTCCTCGGCCGATACATCCCATTGCGTCTCTCGATATAGATGCTTGTCTTCCATGTTCGCCTCCCCACAGGCACGCTCGTTAGGCCAATCGTACCCATTCGAGCTATACTTGAGCCCATTACATAAACGGGGAGCTTGCAGGACAAGACGGCAGGCTGAGACTGGGCGCGCCCGCCCTGACCCGCAAACCTGATATGGGTAATGCCAACGAAGGGAGCCGTGCCAATGAGCACACAGACCGAGCCCAAGCTCGTCACGCAAATCGACTTCGCCCGCGCCGGGCAGATCACGCCGCAGATGAAGGAAGTCGCCGAGCGCGAGCATCGCGACCCCGAGTACATCCGCGAGCGCGTGGCCGACGGCCGCATCGCCATTCCCGCCAACATCGTGCACATCAAAAAAGGCATGCGCGCCTTTGGTGTCGGCGAGGGCCTGTCTACTAAGGTCAACGTCAACCTGGGCATCTCGGGCGATAAAGCCGATGCCGCCGAGGAATGGAAGAAGGTCAAGATCGCCGAGGACTTTGGCGCCGACGCCATCATGGACCTTTCCAACTCGGGCAAGACGCGCCAGTTCCGCCAGCAGCTCATCGACGAGACGCCGCTCATGGTGGGCACCGTCCCCATGTACGACGCCATCGGCTACATGGAAAAGCCGCTGGTCAAGCTTACCAAGGATGACCTGTTCGAGGTCGTGCGCGCGCACGCCGAGGACGGCGTGGACTTTATGACCATCCACTGCGGCATCAACAAGTCGGTCACCAAGACCTTTAAGGAGACCGGCCGCTTGATGAACATCGTGAGCCGCGGCGGTTCGCTGGTGTTTGCCTGGATGAGCATGACCGGCAACGAAAACCCCTTCTACGAGCACTTTGATGAGATCTGCGAGATCTGCGCCGAGCACGATGTGACCATCTCGCTGGGCGACGCCTGCCGCCCCGGCTGTCTGGCCGACGCCACCGACGTGTGTCAGATCGAAGAGCTGGTGCGTCTGGGTGAGCTGACCAAGCGTGCCTGGGCTCACAACGTACAGGTCATGGTGGAAGGCCCCGGCCATGTGCCGCTGAATCAGGTAGCCGCCAACATGGAAGTGCAGAAGAGCATCTGCATGGGTGCGCCCTTCTATGTGCTGGGACCCCTGG
>CAJJZM010000101.1:0-7120 GCA_905197595.1 uncultured Collinsella sp. | reverse complement strand
GATGATCGTCCGACAGATTCCAACGGGAATCTGGTGGATGCGCATCTTCATCCTCGGCGCACTTAATATTTCGCTATTCTGGAGCTTGTTGTTTATTTCGGTCTACCGCCTGCCGGGCGGGGTCGCGGCGACGGTAGGCGCTGTGCAGCCGCTGATGGTCGTGTTCATCTCTGCCGCTCTGCTAGGTAGCCCGATACGATTGATGGCGGTCCTGGGGGCTATTTGCGGAACTGCGGGCGTGGCGCTGTTGGTGTTGACACCAAACGCAGCGCTAGATCCTGTCGGCGTCGCAGCGGGCCTGGCGGGGGCGGTTTCCATGGCGTTCGGAACCGTGCTGACCCGCAAGTGGCAACCTCCCGTGCCTCTGCTCACCTTTACCGCCTGGCAACTGGCGGCCGGAGGACTTCTGCTCGTTCCAGTAGCTTTAGTGTTTGATCCGCCAATCCCGATGCCTACAGGAACCAATGTTCTCGGCCTGGCGTGGCTCGGCCTGATCGGAGCGGGTTTAACCTACTTCCTTTGGTTCCGGGGGATCTCGCGACTCGAACCTACAGTTGTTTCCTTACTGGGCTTTCTCAGCCCGGGGACCGCCGTGTTGCTAGGATGGTTGTTCTTGGATCAGACGCTGAGTGCGCTTCAAATCATCGGCGTCCTGCTCGTGATCGGGAGTATCTGGCTGGGCCAACGTTCCAACCGCACTCCTAGGGCGCGTATAGCTTGCCGGAAGTCGCCTTGACCCGCATGGCATAGGCCTATCGTTTCCACGATCAGCGATCGGCTCGTTGCCCTGCGCCGCTCCAAAGCCCGCGACGCAGCGCCGGCAGGCAGAGCAAGTAGAGGGCAGCGCCTGCAATCCATGCCCACCCGTTCCACGTTGTTATAGAAGCCGCATAGATCGCCGTGAAGAGGAGGGGTCCGACGATCGAGGTCAGGCTGGTGAGCGCCGCCAGTGAGCCTTGCAGCTGCCCCTGACGTTCCTCATCCACCTGCCTGGACAACATTGCTTGCAGCGCCGGCATTCCGATGCCACCCGAAGCAAGCAGGACCATGATCGGGAACGCCATCCATCCCCGTGTCGCGAAGGCAAGCAGGATGTAGCCTGTGCCGTCGGCAATCATTCCGAGCATGAGTGCCCGCCTTTCGCCGAGCCGGGCGGCTACAGGGCCGGTGATCATTGCCTGGGCGAGTGAATGCAGAATGCCAAATGCGGCAAGCGAAATGCCGATCGTGGTCGCGTCCCAGTGAAAGCGATCCTCGCCGAAAATGACCCAAAGCGCGGCCGGCACCTGTCCGACAAGTTGCATGATGAAGAAGACCGCCATCAGGGCGGCGACGACGGTCATGCCCCGGGCCCACCGGAACGAAGCGAGCGGGTTGAGAGCCTCCCGGCGTAACGGCCGGCGTTCGCCTTTGTGCGACTCCGGCAAAAGGAAACAGCCCGTCAGGAAATTGAGGCCGTTCAAGGCTGCCGCGGCGAAGAACGGAGCTTGGGGGGAGAAACCGCCCATCAGCCCACCGAGCACAGGTCCCGCGACCATCCCGAACCCGAAACAGGCGCTCATGAAGCCGAAGTGCCGCGCGCGCTCATCGCCATCAGTGATATCGGCAATATAAGCGCCGGCTACCGCCCCAGTCGCCCCGGTGATGCCGGCCACGATCCGCCCGATATAGAGAACCCAAAGGAAAGGCGCCGTCGCCATGATGGCGTAGTCGACAGCAGCGCCGGCCAGCGAGACGAGCAAGACCGGCCGCCGCCCGAAACGATCCGACAGCGCGCCCAGCACAGGTGCGCAGGCAAATTGCATCAACGCATACAGCGCCAGCAGAATGCCATAGTGGGCGGTGACGTCGTTCGAGTGAACCAGATCGCGCAGGAGGCCCGGCAGCACCGGCATAATCAGGCCGATGCCGACAGCGTCGAGCGCGACAGTGCTCAGAATTACGATCAGGGGTCTGTTGGGTTTCACGTCTGGCCTCCGGACCAGCCTCCGCTGGTCCGATTGAACGCGCGGATTCTTTATCACTGATAAGTTGGTGGACATATTATTTTATCAGTGATAAAGTGTCAAGCATGACAAAGTTGCAGCCGAATACAGTGATCCGTGCCGCCCTGGACCTGTTGAACGAGGTCGGCGTAGACGGTCTGACGACACGCAAACTGGCGGAACGGTTGGGGGTTCAGCAGCCGGCGCTTTACTGGCACTTCAGGAACAAGCGGGCGCTGCTCGACGCACTGGCCGAAGCCATGCTGGCGGAGAATCATACGCATTCGGTGCCGAGAGCCGACGACGACTGGCGCTCATTTCTGATCGGGAATGCCCGCAGCTTCAGGCAGGCGCTGCTCGCCTACCGCGATGGCGCGCGCATCCATGCCGGCACGCGACCGGGCGCACCGCAGATGGAAACGGCCGACGCGCAGCTTCGCTTCCTCTGCGAGGCGGGTTTTTCGGCCGGGGACGCCGTCAATGCGCTGATGACAATCAGCTACTTCACTGTTGGGGCCGTGCTTGAGGAGCAGGCCGGCGACAGCGATGCCGGCGAGCGCGGCGGCACCGTTGAACAGGCTCCGCTCTCGCCGCTGTTGCGGGCCGCGATAGACGCCTTCGACGAAGCCGGTCCGGACGCAGCGTTCGAGCAGGGACTCGCGGTGATTGTCGATGGATTGGCGAAAAGGAGGCTCGTTGTCAGGAACGTTGAAGGACCGAGAAAGGGTGACGATTGATCAGGACCGCTGCCGGAGCGCAACCCACTCACTACAGCAGAGCCATGTAGACAACATCCCCTCCCCCTTTCCACCGCGTCAGACGCCCGTAGCAGCCCGCTACGGGCTTTTTCATGCCCTGCCCTAGCGTCCAAGCCTCACGGCCGCGCTCGGCCTCTCTGGCGGCCTTCTGGCGCTCCTGCTGCGGCGTCCGCTCGTGGGCCGTGGCGCGGGTCGGGGTCGTTTGCGGGAAGGGGCGGAATCCTACGCTAAGGCTTTGGCCAGCGATATTCTCCGGTGAGATTGATGTGTTCCCAGGGGATAGGAGAAGTCGCTTGATATCTAGTATGACGTCTGTCGCACCTGCTTGATCGCGGCCGCGATAGCTAGATCGCGTTGCTCCTCTTCTCCATCCGCGTTCCAAGCTGCGGAAAGGCACCCATAAGCGTACGCCTGGTCGAGCAGGCGACGCGGATCGACGTCCAGCGCACGAGAGAATGCGTCCGCCATCTGTGCAATGCGTCTAGGATCGAGACAAAGGTCGTCTCTGTCAGCCGGATCGTAGAACATATTGGCGGCGCCAAAGCCCACTTCACCGACCAGACCGACGGGATCTATCACCAGCCAGCCGCGACTGGAGAACATGATGTTTTCATGATGCAGATCGCCATGTAGCCCACGCAGTTCCGAGGCATTGCTCATCATTTGATCGGCTATAATCGCCGCGTGGACGTAGTCAGTTTGACAACCTGCGTTTTGATCATCGCGCGCCCGCTGAAACAAAGCTGCAAAGCGATCCCGGATCGGGAGAAGGGCAGAAGGCAGGGGTTCCTCAGATGCGGCATACAGCTTCGCCATTAGTTCCGCTGCAATTTCGGTCGCCTGGTAGTCGCCGTGCTCGGCAACGATGTGAGAGAGCATTCGCTCCCCGGCATATTCGAGCAACATCAGATTGTTCTCACGACCGAGCAACCGGACTGCTCCCCTCCCATTGCGCCATACCAGATAGTCGGCCCCGCGCAGTTCATCAGCAATGTCTTCTATAGGTTTCAATCCCTTGACGATTGCAGGAGTCCCGTCTGGCAATGAAACTTTCCAAACGAGGCTGGAAAAGGTGTCCGCAATGAGAACAGGTTGCGAAACGTGCCAATGAGCAGGAAAAACAGGCGGCATGAACATCAACCCCAAGTCAGAGGGTCCAATCGCAGATAGAAGGCAAGGCGTTCGCGGTCGGGGGCTTCGATCCCCAATACATTGAATAGGACAGCGAAGGCGCGCTCTGCTTCATCTGGCGCTGCCCAGTTCTCTTCGGCGTTAGCAATCATGAGTGCCAAATCGGCATAGCGATCTGCTGTTCCGAGCCGCCCAAGGTCGATCAGACCCGTGCATTGAAGAGTTTTAGGGTCCACCATGAAGTTCGGCATGCAGGGATCACCATGGCAAACAACCATATCGGTGCGCTCTTGGTCGAGCCGCACCGGTAGCTCTCGTTCGACACGAGCCAAAAGATCGAGCTGCGGCGTACTCTTGTCCTCGTCCGGTAAGAAGTCGGGATTGACGGCATTGCGGGACACCACATCAACGGCGCGTCCGAACATTCGCGACAGCCTGCGCTCAAACGGACATTGATCAACCGATAGGCTGTGAACAGCGCCAAGTTGCTGCCCCATTGACGGCCACGCTTTGAGCAAATCCGCTCCAGACAGATCAGCCGCCGGTACTCCCGGAATTGCCGTTATCACCAAGCATGCACCCTCCTGTTCCTCCTGCCAGTTGATGACCTCGGGGCAAGCCACACCTCGACCTTTGAGCCAAATGAGGCGGTCACGCTCTCCAGCGAGCTCACCGCGGCGGGAAGCAGGTGCGATTTTCGCGAAGGCATGCCCGTCACCACGTCGAAAAACAAAATCACCAGATTCTCCGCCTCTGACAGGCAACCAGTCAGAATGCGATTCACCAAAAAAAATATTAGTTCGATTCAATGGAGGTTCCTTCAGTTTTCTGATGAAGCGCGAATATAGAGAAATATCCCGAATGTGCAGTTAACGAATTCTTGCGGTTTCTTTCAGCGCCGCCAATACCGCCAGCCCGTCGCGCAAGGGGCGCGGCTCGTGTGTGCGGATGAAGTCAGCTCCACCTGCGGCGGCGGCAAGCTCTGCAGCGAGTGTCGCGGCCCCGACATCCCCCGGACCACGGCCTGTGAGCGCGCGCAGAAAGGATTTGCGCGAAACAGACAGAAGCACCGGCAAATCGAAGCGCAGCCGCAATTCATCGAACCGCGCCAGCACCGAGAGCGAGGTTTCGGGAGCAGCCCCCAGAAAAAACCCCATGCCGGGATCAAGGACAAGGCGGTTGCGTTTGATACCGGCACCCGTCAGCGCCGCGATGCGCGCGTCAAAGAACGCCGCAATGTGATCCATGATGTCGCCAGCGGGTGCCTCGCGCCGATCTGCCTGCCCGTCTTGCACCGAATGCATAACGACGAGTTTGGCAGATGATTACGCCAATTGCGGATAGAACGCAGCGTCTGGAAAACCGCGAATATCATTGAGATAGGCCACACCACGCGACAAGGCATAGGCTTGCGTCGCGGGTTGATAACTGTCGAGCGAGACGGGAATGCCATCTGCCTTGAGCGCGTCCAGCACCGGCGCGATACGCGCGATTTCTGTGTCGGACGAAACAGGCGCGGCGTCGGGATTGCTGGATGCCGGACCGAGGTCGATCACATCTGCCCCCTCGGCCATCAGCTTACGCGCCTGCGCAATGGCTGCGTCTGGCGCCAGATACCGGCCTCCATCGGAGAAACTGTCCGAGGTTATGTTGACGATGCCGAAAATGATGAGCGATTTATTCATGGGGGCTTCTATAATAATAATAATCGAGCATGAGTATCATACGGATGCTCGGGTCGAAAGGGAATCCCCAGGCGAGTAACCTGTTTGCGGTGATCCATTAGCTGCAGGAGCAGAATAGCATACATCTGGAAGCAAAGCCAGGAAAGCGGCCTATGGAGCTGTGCGGCAGCGCTCAGTAGGCAATTTTTCAAAATATTGTTAAGCCTTTTCTGAGCATGGTATTTTTCATGGTATTACCAATTAGCAGGAAAATAAGCCATTGAATATAAAAGATAAAAATGTCTTGTTTACAATAGAGTGGGGGGGGGTCAGCCTGCCGCCTTGGGCCGGGTGATGTCGTACTTGCCCGCCGCGAACTCGGTTACCGTCCAGCCCAGCGCGACCAGCTCCGGCAACGCCTCGCGCACCCGCTGGCGGCGCTTGCGCATGGTCGAACCACTGGCCTCTGACGGCCAGACATAGCCGCACAAGGTATCTATGGAAGCCTTGCCGGTTTTGCCGGGGTCGATCCAGCCACACAGCCGCTGGTGCAGCAGGCGGGCGGTTTCGCTGTCCAGCGCCCGCACCTCGTCCATGCTGATGCGCACATGCTGGCCGCCACCCATGACGGCCTGCGCGATCAAGGGGTTCAGGGCCACGTACAGGCGCCCGTCCGCCTCGTCGCTGGCGTACTCCGACAGCAGCCGAAACCCCTGCCGCTTGCGGCCATTCTGGGCGATGATGGATACCTTCCAAAGGCGCTCGATGCAGTCCTGTATGTGCTTGAGCGCCCCACCACTATCGACCTCTGCCCCGATTTCCTTTGCCAGCGCCCGATAGCTACCTTTGACCACCATGGCATCAGCGGTGACGGCCTCCCACTTGGGTTCCAGGAACAGCCGGAGCTGCCGTCCGCCTTCGGTCTTGGGTTCCGGGCCAAGCACTAGGCCATTAGGCCCAGCCATGGCCACCAGCCCTTGCAGGATGCGCAGATCATCAGCGCCCAGCGGCTCCGGGCCGCTGAACTCGATCCGCTTGCCGTCGCCGTAGTCATACGTCACGTCCAGCTTGCTGCGCTTGCGATTTATCTTCGCGAGCGTCGCATCGTCGTACACGAAACAACGATTTCACGATGGATCAAAAAGAGAATCGCCTAAATATTTTTCAGCAGGATGCAAAGAACGCGATAGAAGCTCATTGTTCCTCTGAACTTTCTTCAAAAGAGTCCTCTGTTTTGATGCAAACGCTTTCCGAGTTTTCTGCGTTTCTGTGTGCAGAAAACTTATCTGGCCTTGCCAGCGCAACCGTTGAGAGAGCGGTTTCTTTCATAAAGCAGCAAATCCATACGGTAGGAACCGCTGCCGCAGAACTCAGTCGAAAGGCGATCGAATTCTTTTTTCAGTCCAGAGGCGACTTACAAAAGAATCAGGAGCTCGCTTCGATAGCAGAGATAAAAAAATCCGATCCTGCTCCGGCCAAAGAAAAACATTTTGCTAAATCTCTTAACCAAGCTAATAAAGCCTGCGCCTTGATTCGACAAGCAGGGATTTCGCAATCGGTCGGAACTCAAAACACATACCGA